>JAADHA010000678.1:13218-18275 GCA_013152105.1 Oligoflexia bacterium
AGCTTCGCGAGTTTCAAGGGCTCGCACGGAGTGCTCAATCGGGCTCAGCGCCGTCCGAGCTGCCCTGGGACCAGCTCTACGTTCGTGACGGTTCCCTCGACATCGAGACCATCTACGGCGGAGACGCGCTGGGTGAGCTGCAGGTCAAGGGCCTGGATGCCGTGCCCGGCCAGATGGCAGACACGATGATGCTGGACGCAAGCATGGTCAAGGTGCGCATCGGCGACGTGACGCAGACAGCGACGGCGGTCCACTTGCCGGACCTGGTTGTGAGCCCCGCCCGGATCCGGGCGCCGCAGGTCTCGCTCTCGTTTCCAGAGCTGTCGGTGGATGGCTCCTTGGATGTGGTGCCCGATGGACCGATTCGCGGGCTGTTCACGGTGCAGACCACGCTCTCCACCTGGTCACCCTTGTTGCCGGGGCGGGTGAGCCTGACAGGTGACATCGCGGTTGATGTCGAGCTGAGTGGGATGACGCGTTCGCCGGTCCTCAGCGGTGAGGTGCTGATGCCTGGGCTGGCGCTGGATGTGCAACCGGCCACGCCCGGTTCGGCGCTTTCCGAGTCGAAACACTACGCGCTGGGCGATATTCAAGCCTCGTGGCGTCTGCGAGATCGCCAGATCCTGTTCGATCCCTTGGACGCGGATTGGGCCTCGGGCGCGGTGCACATCACCGGCGCCATCGACCTGGCCAGCAAGGGCGTATGGGCATCGATCTCCGCGAAGGACCTGAGCCTGGGTGCCGCGCTGCGTGCGCTGAATGTTTCGGCCGACCCTTGGGTGGACGCTGAGATGGACCTGGAGATCCAGGCCGCGGGCACGGTTGTTCCCTTGCGTATGGCTGGCTCGTATTCCCTGGCTACCGCCGGCTTGACGGCTTCCATCGGGCCTGTGAGTCACACGCCGCTGTTGATCGCGTTGCCTCGTCTGAACATGCGTGGATCACTCGATGTCAATGGCCGCGGCATCGAGCTGGGTGCCCGGCCGCTGCTCACGGCGCGCTCAAAGGGTAGCGTTCACGCCCACCTCGGGTTTGGATCGCTCGGGCCCTTGTCAGTGGATTTCTCCTTCGACCCGATCGATCTCCGCGAGCTCGCGCCCTTGGCGGACCTGGGGCTTGCGGGGAGGGGACACCTGCGCGGTTGGCTGGGCGGCCCTCTCAATGACCTCAGCGCCAAGGCGACGCTGAACGTGGCCGGATTGCGGCTGTGGGGCTTGCCCGTCGCTGACCAGATCGGGTCCGAGGTCCGCTGGATCGATGGGACGCGCCTGCTCTTCCCCGATATTCGTGGCACCCGTGGTGAGACCTCCATCAAGTCCTCGGTCGCCCTGGACTTTCGCGGTGGTACATCGCTCGACCTTCAGCTCCTGGTGCCGAACGGACGCCTTGAGGATCTCACGGCTATCTTCCTGGACCTGCCCGGTGTCACCGCAAGCTTGCAAGGTTCGCTGGAGCTTCAGGGACCGATCGGAGCGCTGGACGGTGAGTCACGGATCGAGCTCTCCGATGTTGAGCTGTTTGGCGAGCACTTCGACAAGGGCCAGGCAACTGGCTGGATGGACGCCGGACGGTTCACCCTGGACGGTTTGGCGATCTGGCGTGCGGGTGGAGAAGAGTCCGTGATCGCGCGCGGTTCGGTGGGCGCCGGCTGGGCCGCCAACCTGGACATCCACGCGAGTGGTCTGCGGCTGGAGCGAATGGACCGCTTGAAGTCCTTGGATCGTCGACTTCAGGGCACGCTGAGCCTGGACATGACGGTCGGGGGCACCCTCACACAACCCGAACCACGCGGGCTGCTGCGCCTCCACGATGCGCGCTTCGCAAGGGCCCTGTTGCCGGACTCGGCCTTGTCCTTTGCCACCCGCGATGGTGTGCTCTTCTTTGGAGGAAACCTGGTCTCGGGGGGGGCTGCACCAGACCGCGCTACCCTGCAAGGAGCGCTGAACAAGGCAGCCGCGGCGGCCCCGGGCTTGCACCTTGGCGGGCAGTTGGGACTGTGGGATGACCAGCCTTACCGGATCGACGCGTCACTCAAGGACTTTCCCCTGAGCTTGCTCTACTCGAGCGCGCCGGACGGATCGCCCATCGCTGCCTCTCTCAGCGGCCAAGCGACCGTCTCGGGCGCCTTTGGCGAGCAACCCACTCCCGTGGCCGTCGTGGCGCGGTTCGACGACACACGCCTGAGCTGGGGCCGGCACCGGCTCGCCGCAACCCAGCCTTGGACCTGGAAGCAAACGGGCGAGGACTTTGCAGTGGATGGCCTGACTCTGGCCGGTGGCCAGACCAGTCTCAGCTTCTCGGGCCAGCGACTGCGTGATGGACCCACCCGCTTCGCCGGCACCGGCCAGGTAGACCTGGACCTGCTCCGGATGGTCGTTCCGGGCCTGGAGCGGTCGGACGGGGTCGGACAGGTGGATGTCCACGCGGTGAGTCTCGACGGTCGGCTTCGACCCGAAATGATCTTCGCGGCCGACGGCCTGAGTCTGCGAGGCGATTGGTTCCCAGGCACCTTCGAGGACCTGTCGCTGAGGCTGCGGGGAAACCCGGACACCATCACGATCGAGTCCGCCAAGGGGCGCCTGGGCGGAGGAACCGTCACGGTCAGCGGCACCATTGACACCCGGAAATTCCTCCCCCACCACTACGATCTCCACGCGTCAGCCAGCGACGTCTCGGTGCGCTACTTCGACTTTCTGCCCCCCGTGCAGGGCGATGCCCAGCTCCGGTTCTCGGGGCCCGCCGACTCCCCCCTGCTCAGCGGTCAGTTGACCGTCGACGATATGGTGTTTCGCGAGCGCATCGACTGGGAGAGCTGGGTCTTGGCCGTTCGCGACGAGGTTTTGAGCGGGGCTGTCGAAGAAGAGGGCCGCGACTGGTTCAAGCTCGACCTTGGCATCGACGCCGACAAGACCGTGCGGGTCCGCAACAATGTCGGTGACTTCACCGCCTCGGGTAGCCTTCGCGTCGTCGGCGACACCGCCCATCCTGGCCTGCTTGGCCGCGTCCGCGCTGTCCCGGGCGGGCGCGTCTACCTCAAAGAGCGGGAGTTCGAGCTGCAACGCGGCGAGCTGCGCTTCGTGGATCCCTTCACCTTTGACCCAGAACTGGACTTCTCGCTGACCACATTGGTAGAGACCACCGACCAGCAGTACAGAATCGACGCCCAGGTCGGCGGGACCTGGTCGGACTGGCACACCACGACACGCTCCGATCCCAACCTTGCACAGGCCGATGTCAACGCGCTGCTGGTCTTCGGCATGACCCGCGAAGAGATGGAGCGTACGGGCGCGCTGGGGCGGGCTCTTGCGGTCGAGGGCAGCGATGTGCTGTTCAGCAGCATCGGCATCGTCGAGCGTGCCCAAGAGGGGATCTTCCACCTCCATGGTCTTCAGCCCCTGCTCAATCCACTTCGACCCGAGCGCCTGGATCTGGTCAGCGGTACCAGTGAGCGCGGCTCGGCCACGGTCAGCTCTGAGCTGCGCCTGCTCTACGAGAACGACCTGGCAGACCTTGGCTGGCGTGGTGGCACACTGGTCTTCGAGCAGAACGTCGCGGGCGGCCGTGACACCTACCTGGGTCTGGAGCAGCGGCTGGCGCGTCGGCTCTATCTCCGAGGGTTCTGGGCCAGTCAGCAGGAAGAGCGCAGCCTGAAGATCGGGGGTGCCTTTGGGATCGAGGTCAACCTGCGTTGGGAATTGTAGTGAGTCAGCGCTGGCCCGCGAGTCTGTTGGTCCTGGTGCCGACCCTGTGCGCGGGTCTGGCGTGGCGAGCGCCCAGCCTGCCGTTCCCGTCGACTCACTGGGACAGGCACGCCGCATGGAGACGCCCCCCTTGCCGTGGACCGCTGGCCTGCCCGTGGCACAGGTGAGCCTGGACGCTCCGGCTGGCGGGCTGCCCCGCGAGAACCTGGAGCCCCTGCTCCGCCTGTCCCAGGGCGACATCTATGACCCGGCCCTGGTGCGCCAGGACATCGCGCTGCTGGTGCGCGCAGGTGACTTCGCGTCGGTCGAGGTCGACGCCGAGCCCTGGTTCACCATCGACGACCAGGGCGAGCCGGTGTCCGCGGTTCGGGTCGTCTACCGCGTCTACCCGCCACCGCGGATCCAGCGGATCAACGTCGTCGGTGTGACCGGCGCGGCGCGGCGTGTGGTCCTGGCCGCACACGGGCTGGGGCGAGGAGAGGCGTTCTTTCCTCGTCGGGACAAGGTGCCGGCCCAGGACCGGGTCCGCGAAGCCCTGGTCGCCGAGGGTTGGACCTCGTCCAGCGTCACGCTGCTCATAGAGACCCGTGAGGACGGCCAACTCAGCCTGGAAATTCAGGTGGATGCGGGCACGGCGCGGGTGCTGGATGACGTGGTGCTGGCTCCTTCGCTTCAGCCCTGGCACGACCGGGTGATGGCGACCTTGCGTCAAGCGGGCATGAAGCGCAGGCACCGGATCACCAAGCAGGCCGAGCACGACGCACGCGAAGCTGTGCGGAGTCTGCTGGTGAGCGATGGGTACCTGGATCCTCGGGTCACGCTGTTGTTCAGCCAGGCGTCGGACGGACGTGAGCGCCTGAGCCTGCTGGGCGAGCCGGGCTCGCGAACCGAACTCCTCGCCACCGGTCGAGGCGTCCCATCCGCGGCCCGGGTGCGGGAGATTGTGGGGGTCGAGGCTGGCCTTCGTCTGTCGGAGGGCACCGTCGAGGACGCGGCTGAGGCCCTGCGATCCTGGCTGCAGACGCGGGGCTGGTACCAGGCAAAGGTCGACGGGCGGGTCGAGCGACGTGGTGATGACGCCTTGTTGATCCTGGCGGTCGACCGTGGCGCGCGTCACCGCCTGCAAGAGATCGTCGTGACCGGGGCAGAAGCGCTGGACGCCGACACGGTGACGGCGGCGCTCCGCCAGGCCGCCCCAGCGACCTTGGGGCGCGATGTCCTGGTGGACGCCGCAGTCCCAGCCGCGGTTCGTACCTTGCGGGAGCTGTATCGGGGTCGGGGCTACCTCAACGTGGTCGTCACGGTGGGCGACGTGGAGATTGGTGCGCCGCGTTGGCGCCTGCCGCTGCGTTGGTA
>JAADHA010000369.1 GCA_013152105.1 Oligoflexia bacterium
TGGCCCGGCTGGCCCGGCGTCGCGGCAGGCGGTGGCGCAGCCGGCCTGGCTGGCGCGGCCGCGGGTCTCTGCTGGCTCAGGTCCAAGCGCAGCACGCGGGAGACGACCGCTTCATCACGCAGGGAGTTCATCAGGAGGAACATGCTGGTTCCTTCTTTCTTGTACTCCAGCAAGGGGTTGCGCTGACCGTAGCCCCGCAGGCCAATTCCAGTACGCAGGCGGTCCATCGCCAGCAGGTGGTCCTTCCAGAACTGGTCCGCGAACTGCAGCAGCAGCATCCGCTCGACCTGACGCATGGCGTCGGCGCCAAGCTCTTCTTCCTTGGCCTTGTAGCGTTCCTGGGCTTCATCCAGGATCCGGCTGCGCATCTCTTCGTGCGCGAAGTCCCGCATCTCGGCGTCGGACTCTTCCCACTCCAGATCGAAGATGTCGTGCATGCGCTTGCGCAGCGCCTCGATGTTCCAAGCTTCGGGGTGTACGCCCTCGGGGGCGCACTCTTCGATGATGTCGTCGACCAGGTTCTCGATCGCCGTGAGCACCATCTCGCGCACGTCCTCGCCCTGCAGTGCCTTGCGGCGCATCTCGTAGACGGACTTGCGCTGGAGGTTCATCACATCGTCGTACTCGAGCAGGTTCTTGCGAGCGTTGAAGTTGTGGCCCTCGACCTTTTTCTGGGCGTTCTCGATGGACTTGGTGATCCAGCGGTGTTCGATGGGTTCGTTGTCCTCCAGGCCCATCCGCTCCATCCAGCCGATGATCTTCTCGCTGCCGAAGACCCGCAGCAGGTCGTCTTCGAGGGACAAATAGAAGCGACTGCTGCCCGGATCGCCCTGGCGGCCGGCGCGTCCACGAAGTTGGTTGTCGATGCGGCGAGATTCGTGGCGCTCCGTGCCCAGGATGTGCAGACCGCCCAGCTCCAGCACTTCGCGCTTTTCGGCTTCGCACTGCGCGAGAAAACGCGTCAATGTGGCCTGGAATGTCGCAGCGTCCGCCCCGGGCCCCGCTTCGTGGCGTGCCATGGCATCGGGGTCGCCGCCCAGCTTGATGTCGGTTCCACGTCCAGCCATATTGGTCGAGATCGTGATGGCCCCTTTGCGGCCCGCCTGGGAGACGATCTCGGCTTCGCGGGCATGGTTGCGGGCGTTGAGGACTTCGTGTGGCACGCCCTGGTGGCGCAGGAGCTTGGACACCAGTTCGGACTTCTCGACGCTGGTCGTGCCCACCAGGATCGGCTGGCCCCGGTTGTAGGTCTCTTCGATCTCGGCCATCACGGCCCGGAATTTCTCGGACTGGGTCTTGTAGACGATGTCGTGGTTGTCCTTCCGGATGACGGGTTGGTCCGTCGGAATCACCAGGCAGTCAAGGTTGTAGATGTTCTGGAACTCTTCGGCCTCGGTCTCGGCCGTGCCGGTCATGCCCGACAGCTTCTTGTACATGCGGAAGTAGTTCTGAAAGGTGATCGTCGCGTAGGTCTGGCTCTCTGGCTCGACGTTGACCTTTTCCTTGGCTTCGACCGCCTGATGGAGACCATCCGACCAGCGTCGACCCACCATCAGCCGACCGGTGTGCTCATCCACGATGACCACCTTGCCCTGCTGAACCACGTAGTCACGGTCCCGCTTGAAGACGGTGTGCGCCTTGAGGGCCTGCATGACGTGGTGCAGGATCTCCATATTGTTGGAATCGTAGAGGTTGTCGATGCCCAGCTTTTCCTCGACCCGATCCACGCCGGCGTCCGTCAGCGCGACGCTGCGGTCCTTCTCGTCGTGTACGTAGTCGATGTCGGCCTGAAGCAGCGGGACGACGCCGTCGATGATGGTGTATTGTTCGACATCCTGGCGGGAGGGACCCGAGATGATGAGGGGGGTCCGCGCTTCATCGATGAGGATGGAGTCCACTTCATCGACGATGGCGAAGTGGTGGCCTCGCTGCACGAATTCTTCCGCTGAGAACTTCATATTGTCGCGGAGATAGTCGAAGCCGTACTCGTTGTTCGTACCATAGGTGATGTCGCAGCCGTACGCGCGTTGCTTGTTGCCCTGGTCCCGATCCTCGGACAGGACCTTGCCGACCGACATGCCCAGGAAGTTGTAGATCGTGCCCATCCAGTCGGCGTCACGAGCGGCCAGGTAGTCATTGACCGTGACAACATGCACACCCTTGCCGCTCAGGGCGTTGAGGTAGACGGGCAAGGTCGCCACCAGGGTCTTTCCTTCGCCGGTCTTCATCTCGGCCACGCTGCCGCGATGCAAGACGATCCCGCCCAGCAACTGAACGTCGAAGTGGCGCATCTCCATCGTGCGCCGACCGACCTCACGGACGACGGCGAAGGCTTCAGGCAACAGGTCATCTTCGCTCGCGCCGTTCTCAAGGCGCTGGCGAAAGTCCGGCGTGAAGGCACGCAGTTCTTCGTCCGACAGGGCCTGCATGCCCGCTTCGAGCCCGTTGATGCGGCTGACCAGCGGTCGAAACTTCTTCAGCACCCGGTCAGAACGCGTGCCGCCGAGGACCTTGTTGATCATGAGTTGCACGTCGATCATGGAAACCACTCCAGATGAGTCCGTGGGAAGGTTGCCGCGAGTTGCCCTTGGGTCAAGGCCCCGAGCCGAGATGCTGAGTGGGTTTGACACACCACGGAGAAGGCGCGGAGGAGGCTGCGGCAGGCGCACGGTACAGAAAGGGCCGAGTAGCCGACGTGGTCCTGACGCGCCAACATCGGCCAACCCGCCACACCGTGCCAGCAGCGACTTGGGCAGAGCGAGTCGGTGCCGAGTCAGGGCAGGTCGACGAACTGGGCTGGGTCGGTCGCCACGCCGTCGATGGTGATCTCGAAGTGCAGGTGCGGGCCAGTCGTGCGGCCGGTGGTCCCCACTGCAGAGATCTGCTGGCCGCGTTCCACGTGATCGCCAGGTTGGACATAGACCCTTGAGTTGTGGGCGTAGCGGCTAAGGATTCCGTTACCGTGGTCGATCACGATGAGGTGTCCATAGCCACTGGACCAGTCGGTTCGCAGCACGGTCCCCGCGCCCGCCGCATAGATCGGCGTCCCCACGGGAGCGGCCAGGTCGATGCCGGTGTGGAACTTCCAGCGATGACTGAAGGGGCCACGGCGCCAACCGAAGCTGCTGGTGTAGCGCGCGCCGTGAATGGGCAGCAGGGTGGGCGCTGTGTCCTGGCGCCAGCGCCACTCTTCCGCGGTCTCGACCAGCTCGCCCGCCTGGGGCTCGACCACCGCAACACCCTGCAAGATGCGGTCGGCACGCTGACTCAGCTCCAGGGCTCGGACCTCGGACTCGGTCAAATCTGCCGGCGCGACCTCGTCCCCAGGAGGCTCTTCCATGGGCATACCGGGTTGCCATCGCGGGGACTTCGTCCCCATCCACTCTTGGGGATCCAACCGACCCAACCACAACAGATTGCTGGCTTGTTCATCGTCAATTGGGCCGAATCCTGGGATGCCATCGAATGGCAATTCCTGGAGTTGGGTGTTGTAGAGGCGCAGACGACGGAGCTGCGCATCGACCTCGTCCAGCTTGCGCTCGACGTCCTGCATACGGGCCTTCAAGGCGATGTTTTCATCGAGCAGCGCGTCCCGGGCATGGGTCGCCGGCACCGCGACAGCCGTCGCCACTACGCCCAGGATCGCGAGGACACACACCAAGGCCCCGATGGTCAGCGCGACTTGAAGCTGGGCCAGGGAAAAGTCGACCTGGCGCAGAGGACCCGCCGCACCGTCGGGAACGACGAAGATGGTGTAGCGCGAGGTGGACCCCGGCCCCGGCTGTCGACCCGGCGAGGACAGCGGCCTGACCAACTGACGGCGAAACACGTCGTCGTCATCTTGGGGAACTTCGGCATCAAGCCCGGATGCACCGTCGGCTTCGGCGTCCAGATTCGGGCCATCCCCAGTCGTCACGGGACATCATCCACACGGGCCACGACCACGGTGATGTTGTCATCGCCACCGCGGTCACAGGCGGACTCGATCAGACGGCGACAGGCTTCTTGCGGACCAAAGTCCAACACGGCTTCCCCGATCTCGCTGGCCTCGACCAGATTCGAGAGCCCATCGCTGCACATCACGAAGCGATCCCCCCGACGCACCGCCCGGACCTGGATGTCGATCTCCACGTCCTCCATGTAGCCCAGAGAGCGGGTGATGATGTTCTTGAGCTTGTGGGTCTTGGCCTGTTCCGGCGTGATCAAGCCGGCCTTGATGTGCTGGTTGACCAGGCTGTGGTCTTCGGTGAGCTGCTCGATCCGACCGTCGCGGACCACATAGGTCCGGCTGTCGCCGACGTGGGCAACATAGGCATTGCCACTGTCCAAGAGAAGGGTCAGGCAGGTCGTGCCCATGCCCTTGAACTCGGGTTCTTCTTCGGCCTTTTGATAGATACGCTTGCCGGCCAGCCGGATGGCGTAGCGGACCTTTTCCCGCATGATCTCGACCGGTCCGTCCTCGTCGTCGTCCACGCCCAGGTCGTCGGGACGCAGTTCCATCGTTGTGAGCACTTCTTCCACGGTGTTGACCGCGATCGCGCTGGCGAACTCCCCCCCGACGTGGCCGCCCATCCCGTCGCAGACCACGAACAGGTTCAGCTCTTCATTGATGAGGTAGTTATCTTCGTTATTCGTCCGCTTCACGCCGACATCGGTCATGCCGCAAGAGGTGATGCGCATGGGCTTGCTCCAAGTCTGGGCGGGTCGCTATGGCCATTAACGCGGCGCGCTAACCCGAGCGGTTGGCCAATGTCGAACACCACGATGCCGCCAAGCGGCGCCAGGCATCCAGGTCGACCATGGCGGGGCGCAGACCCGGATCGACCCCAGCCTGCAGCAGACGTGGCACCGTGTCTTCGGCCCAGGCAGGCCGCAGGTTGTTGCGCAAGGTCTTGCGAGGCGAAGCGAAGGACAGCCTGAGCAGCTCGTCGAGGCCCGGCGGCACCTGCGCTGGCGGCCTGGGCAGGATCAGCAAGACGGCGCTGTCGACCCGGGGAGGTGGACGAAATGCACCCGGTGACACGCGGCAGACCCGCGACACCTGCGCCCTTGCCTGCACGGCTACCGAGAGGGAGCCCCGCTTGCGGTCACCGGGTGGTGCCAGGATCCGTTCAGCGACTTCTCGTTGGAGCATCAGGACCAAGCGGCTGAGCGGGGCTGCCTGGTCGAGCAGGCGCAACAGGATTCGGGTCCCGACGTTGTAGGGCAGGTTGCTCACGCAGCGCCAACCGGGGCCGACGCCCAGGTCTGCGAGCGACAGCGTCGTGGCATCCCCCTGCACCACCCTGGCCTGAGGGAACAGCCCAGCGACGTGAGTGGCGCAGTCCCGATCCAACTCGATGGCGGTGACGACGGCGCCAGCTCGTAGCAGCGCGGCGGTGAGCACGCCGGGTCCTGGGCCGATCTCCAAGACCGAGTCTCCCGGCGAGATCTCGGCCGCGGCCACAATTCGATCGATGATCCCATCGCTGACCAGGAAGTGCTGGCCAAATCGCTTTCTGGCCCCACCCGACCACTGCCGGAGCACCGCAGCCGCTGTGGCCGGGATGTCCTTCACGTGCCTGGAGTCCACTGGGCCCGCGCCGGAAAGCTGAGCGGGTCCCGCTGGCCAGCCAGGCCTCGAAGCCGACCGATGTGGGCGATCATCGCCCCGTTGTCAGTACAGCGAGCGCGAGGCGGCAAGCTAAGGCTCAGGCGACCCTGGGCCTGGAGTCCGAGCAGGCGAGCGCGAAGCTCGGAATTCGCCGCGACCCCCCCACTGATGGCCACGGACCGCACCCCGGTCTGGTCCGCCGCGCGCAGGATGCGGTCGACCAGCAGTTCTGCGACGGTGTCCTGAAACGCACAGGCCACGTCCTGCGCGCTGGCCTCGGGGTGCTCCAACAGCAAGGTGCGCACCGCGGTCTTGAGGCCCGAAAAGGACCAACTCAGGGTGGGCTGCCGGGTCTTCGGTTCTCGCACCACGGGCCGAGGCAGCGAGAAGAGCTGCTGGGTCCCAGCCGCCGCCAGGCGATCGATGATCGGCCCACCGGGGTAGCCCAGACCCAGCATTCGGGCGACCTTGTCGTAGGCTTCGCCCGCCGCGTCATCGACCGTCGAGCCCAGCACGGTGTAGTCGCCCAGCCCTGCGGCCAGGTACAGCGTGGTGTGGCCCCCGCTGACGACCAGACCCAGGAAGGGCCAGCTTGGACCCGGGTCTTCCAGCAATGGAGACAGCAGGTGGCCCTCGAGATGGTTGACGCCGATGAAGGGCACCCCCCATCCCGCGGCCAGGGCCTTGCCGTAGCAGAGCCCCACCAGGACCGCCCCCAGCAGCCCCGGACCGGCCGTCGCCGCCACCGCGTCCGGTCGGTCGACGCCAGCGCGCTCCAAGGCCGCACGACTGGTGACGACCACCTTCTCAGCGTGCGCGCGGCTGGCCAGCTCGGGGACGACGCCGCCATAGTCGACGTGGACCTGCTGGCTGTAGATCACGTCCGAGAGAACGACGCTGCGCGCACCACCGTCTGGGCCTGGGCCGACGACGGCGGCCGCGGTTTCATCGCACGATGTCTCGATTCCCAGCACCAGCATGGCGTCCGTATGCCCCGGCACCCCGGCGACCGCAAGCGCGCCGGCCCGCCATCACCCGCCAGTTGACTCCACAGCCACGCCGTGCACGACCTTGTCGCGGTAGCTGTCCCAGTCGAAGCGGCCCTCGTCCCGGTCGCCATCGTGGCACTGCGTGCAGGTCGCCTGCGGGGGGTCGCGCCTGATGTTGACGACATCAGGCTTGGCGGCATGGTCACGTCCCGGTCCGTGACAGGACTCGCAGCCCACTCCAGGCCGAAGCGGGACCGCCGGAGACGCGGCCTGGGACGCCGACCCCTGCAAGCCCCCCGTCACATGGCAGGGCCAGCAGACCCGATCGGCCTGGCGGCTGGCGCGGACCAGGCTGGTCCAGGCCCGCGCGTGCGGCGTCGCCTGCCATTGGCTGTACTCGGCCTTGTGACAGCGCCGACAGGCCGCGCTGCCGACATAGGACACCGTGTCCTCGGGCTGCTGGGAGTCACTCGGAGCGGCACCCGGAGCGGCGCCCGAAGCCGCATCCGAAGCCGCGAGGCCCAGCGTCGCCAGGCCAGCCTTGGCCTGGTCGACCAGGACCCGAGTGGCGGGATCATCGGCCACCTCGGTGCCCAGCGGCACCAGCCTGAGGCTGACCTGATTGCGTGGGCTGTCGACATCGGCGGCGGCCGCGTCGAGCTGGCCTTGCAGGTCGGCGATCTCGCGCTGGTAGAAGTCGATCTGGCGCTGGGCTCGATCCCGCGCGGCCTGGTCAGAGTCCGGGTCGATCAGCACAGTCTGGGCGGTGTCCAAGCGACCCTGGTAGCGCTTCACCCGACGTTCGATGCCAGGCGCCTCTTTTCCCAGAAAACCGCTGGCACCGGGCTCGAAGGTCACGGTTGCCACGCCAAGCAGCTTGCCGCGCAGGCCACTGCCGAGCTGCACCACCCCGCCGCCCAGGTTGTAGGGATCGGACTGGGTGAGGCCCGCGTGGCCGTTGACGATCAAGGCACCTTGGGGCAGCTCGCGGTTCAGCAGGGCGTCGGCGGGGGCGCTCATATGGCTGAGGACCACGGTCGCGTCGACCGGCCCCAGTTCAGCCAGAGCGGACCGCAGTGCCGGCAGGACCGGCTGCGCAGTGCAGCCCCCAAGACCGCTACCCAGCAGACTCGGCTCGATCAGGCCGACAAAGCCAACCCGTACACCACCGCGCTGTACGACCCTCCCCGAGGAGAAGGGCGCAGTACCATTGCAGCGCAGGTTCGCCGCCACGACGGGCACATCATGGGCGGCCGCGGCATCGCGCACCGCGTCGATCCCCAAGGCGAGATCGCCCTCGCCCGGCGTCCAGGCGTCGATGCCGGCGACGGCAAAGGCGTGAAGCTGCAGGTCCAGCTTGTAGCGTTGCTGACGGGCCACCGGTGAGCTGATCACGGCCGCCTTCCAGCCCAGATCCCCGGCGTCGACGACAAAGAGAGGTTGGCCCTTGGCGGCCAGCTCTGGGCGCTTCTGGGCGATGACCGTGTTGCGTCGGGACAGACCGCCCCGTGGATGCTTCGGTCAACCGCAGGGCTCGATCTCGCCGTCTACGTTGCCGGAGTAGGCCAGCGAGAAGCCAAGCGCGGGCGTCTCGGTCGACGGAAGCAGGGGTGCCGAGGGTGCCGAGGGTGCTGAGGAACTCGCTGTTGGTGGCCCAGAGCAGGCCAGA
>JAADHA010000274.1 GCA_013152105.1 Oligoflexia bacterium
AGGGCGACGCTGGCGGCACAGGCGATGCCGGCGCAACGGACGGCGGTGGCGACGCGGGCGGCGGCGACGCGGGCGCGACGGGGGGCGGCAACTGCCCCAACAACTACGACCCCATGGGCGCGGCGGGCTGGACCAAGACCTACAGCGCCAGCTTCACCTGGAGCGGCGACACCGCGTCATCGGGCACCGCGACCGAGACGGGCCTGGGTCCGCAGACGCTGGTCGACGGCTCCAGCGGCTATGCCTACACGGACAGCATCTCGACCTCGGGCGAAAGCTACGCTGTCACCACCTATGTCGGCTGTGATCGGGACGGCGACGAGGGCATGTTCATCGTGGCCTGGGACGGCACCTACGACGGCAATATGAGCGGCATCCCCATCGCCGTGGATGTCAACGCCGACCTGACGCCGCCCAGAAAGTACCTCCCCGCCGGCTACCAGCTTGGTGCGCTGGGCTCCTGGGACTACAGCTACAGCTTGAATCTGACCTACCAGATGGACACGGGCGCTCCCACGTCCTCGCCCTACACCATCTACGGCAGCTATGTCGAAGCCGGCTTCACGGACCTCACGCTGTTCGACGGCACAACGGTCAGCGCCTACAAGCTGGTGAACACCTACACCAAGAACGATGGAACGACGGAGACCAACGGCTACATCGAGCAGTACTGGGTCGCTGGGCTGGGACTGGTCCAAGAGACCCACGTCAACATGGACACCGGCGCGACGATCGCCAGCAAAGTCCTGACCGGCTACTCGGGCCTGACGATCATGGACTAAGGGTTCCTGACCCGCCTCCAGGTTCGGTCGGAGTCCCCGTGACGCCCCTGCTGCTGCTCTTGTCGCTCGCTCCTGCCAGGGCCGGCACAGATCAGGTCCACTCCAGCGACAGCGGCATCGTGATGCGTCCCGACACCACCGTCGTGGACCGCCGCCTCTCGACGGGTGCCATCGAGAATCTGGTCACCGTCTACGTGGACGCCGGCGCCTTCGTCAAAGGACTGATGCCCACCGCACCGCTTGCGCTCCCCAAGCCGCCCGAAGGGCTCCTGTCGACCGCGCCCAGCTTTCCGCCGACCGGCCAGCTCGTCCTCAGCAACGAACACGCGGACACCGCGGTGGTCTCGGTGAACGGCACCGAGATCGGCACGGTCCACGCATTGAACGAAGCCGTCCTGCACAGCGTGCGATCCGGCTGCTACGACATCACCTGGGCGTATCGGGACGCCTCTTCCTTCCACCAGCAGATCTGCACGGTGGCCACGGCACAGACCCCCTTCCCAGGCGGCCCTTCCGCCGCGAAGTACCTCGACCAGGGGCGTCCCGATCGCACCGAACCACAGTGGCGGCTGGTGCCTCTCGACCAGGACCAGGACCAGGACCAGGACCCCTCCACCAAGCAGCGCGCCTCTCCGGCCGAACCGGCGGTGATCGACACCGAAGAATAGACCGGCACCGGTCTACACGATGGTCCCATCCGGGATGATCGCGTTCTTCTCCACGACCACGATACCGTCACGCACGACCCAGCCGTCACCTGTCTGGTCGCCCCGGTCGGGGTCGCCCACCAGCCGACAGTTGCGGCCGATCCGCCCGTTCTTGTCGATGATGGCCCGGCGCAAGACCGTCCCTGGGCCGATACCCACGCTGGGAAGCCCGGCCTTGGCGTTTTCCAGGCGTCGCTGGTCGTCTTCGTAAAGGTCGTTCCCCATGATCACGCAGTCTGAAGCGTCTACACCCTTGCAGATGCGGGACCGAAGCCCAACGACGCACCGCGACAGCGTCGCCCCGGTGACGATGCAGCCCTCGGCGATGATGCAGCCGTCGACACGGGTATTCAGCAGCTTGCTGGCCGGAAGGAAGCATCGCCCGGTGTAGATGGGCGACTGTTGGTCCCAGAATCGAAAGGCGGGCTGCGCGTCGCACAGCGCCAGATTGGCCCAAAAAAAGGCGCCGATGCTACCGATGTCCTCCCAGTAGCCAGAGAAGTGATGGGCCATGACGCGATGGGTCTGAACCATGGAGGGGAGAATGTCCCGGCCAAAATCCACGGACTCCAGATGACCCAGTCCATCCCGCAGCGCCTGCAGCGAGAAGCAATAGATCCCCATGCTGGCCAGGTAGCGACGATCCCCCAGTCCCCACTCACGCGCCAAACCATAGGGAACCTCCATCTCACAGAGATCATCGTCTGGGCCTGGCTTCTCGTGGAAGCCGCGGACCCGGCCATCGGCATCGACATCGAGGATACCGAGACCCTCACAGCCACAACGGTCGACCGCGATGGTCGCGACGGTGGCGTTCGCGCCCGAGTCCTTGTGGCGCTTGACCAGCTCACGGTAGTCCATCCGATACAGGTGATCCCCCGACAGGATCAGCACGTAGTCGTAGCGATCGCGATCGAAGTGGTGGAGCTGCTTGCGCACGGCGTCCGCGGTGCCCTGGTACCAGTCCCCGCTGGCCTGGGTCTGCTCGGCGGCCAGGACTTCCACAAAGCCCTGAGAGAAGTTGTCGAAGCGGTAGCTGCGAGCGACATGCCGATTCAGCGAAGCGCTGTTGAACTGGGTGAGGACGTAGACTTCCCGATAGTCGGAATTGATGGCGTTGCTCAGCGGGATGTCGATCAGTCGGTACTTTCCAGCCAGGGGCACGGCGGGCTTGGCCCTGGGCGCGGTGAGAGGGTACAGGCGGCTACCCTGTCCTCCACCCAGGATGACCGTGACAACGCGATCGGACATGGTAGGCGAGACCTCCCAAGGGACGGGTCACGGAATCTCTATCCGGCTCGCGCTGGCGGTGGCCGGCCTGATCGCGGCCACACTGCAAGCCTGCACGCCGCCGTGTCAGGGCGCGGGCTGCGAGTCCACCTACGACGCCGCGCTGGTGGGGGTGCTGCGCGGCGCCGACCAGGACTCCACCGGTGATTTGGACCCGCGCCAGACCTGGGCCGAGCTGCAAGGCAGCAGCGACCAGGGACCGGACTGGGATGTCGCCCTGATTCCTGGTCACCTGCTGGTCGGCATCCCAGCCAGCGATGTCGTCGCCGACTTTGATCTCGGGGCGGGAGGGGACCTGAGCTTCAGCGCGGACCAGGGACGGATCAGCGACGAGACCCCCGGCGACCGGCTGGGAGCGGCGGTGGCGGTGGTCGGAGACCAGGACGGTGATCGGGTCGCGGAGCTGTTGGTGGGAGCACCCGGGATGCGCGCCTCGACGGACAGCATCGGCGACGGCGCCGTGCTGCTGTTCCTAGGCCAAGGCGCCGGGCTGACGGGGCAACTGGACCAGGGCCAGGCCGACCTGCGCCTGGTCGGGGCGGATCCGGGCGGCCACCTGGGATCCGTGCTGGCGGCCTGCGGCGACGTCGATGGAGACGGCCTGAGCGACTGGGCCGCCGCGGCACCCCTGGCAGACGGGGACGTCGCCCTGGCCGGTCGTGTGCTGCTCGCCCGATCCAGCGACCTGGGTGGGCTCTCAGGCTCGGTCGGCATCGATCTGGTACCGACCACGTGGTTTGGAAAGGACATCGGCGCCCGTGCCGGCAGCGCGCTGGACTGCCGGTACGACTTGACCGGGGACGGTCTGGCCGATCTGGTGGTCGGCGTCCCCTTCGCAGACGGCGACGGCGAGGCTCTCGGCGCGGTCCACCTGCTGGCCGGCGGGCTGAAGATGGCCACAGGTGGTAGCAAGCACCTGCTCGACGACGCGGCAGCGCAGACCCTCCGCGGTCGCAACGACGACGACTGGCTGGGCTGGTCCGTGGCCACCGGCGATCTCGACGACGACGGAAAGGTCGACCTGGTCGCGGGCGCACCTGGAGCGAACGGCCAGCAGGGAGAGGTGCGCGTGTGGGCGACGGCCAGACGCGAGGCCACGCTGGCCAGCGTCGACCTGCACCTCACCGGTATCAGCGCCGGGGACGCCTTCGGCTACACCGTGCTGGTCGACGAGCTCGACGGCGACCGGTTCGACGACTTGCTGGTCGGAGCCCCCTACCGCAACCCCGACAGCGGCGGTGGCACCGCGACCTTCGACAGCGGCACGCTGTACCAGTTCTCGGGCTCCAGAAGCCTGGGCTCTTGGCCCCTGGTCCAGAGCGCCAGCGAAGCGACCCGGATCTGGGTCCATCCCCAAGCCTACCTGCGCACGGGCCAGGGCGTCCGCACTGGCGACTTCGACGGCGACGGGCTGCTGGATCTAGCCCTGATCCACCGCAGCAACCCAAGCTATCAGTCCGTCCTCAGGCAAGCTGTTCCGGGTCCTCCCCAGTAGCTCAGCCGCCAGCCCGTGCTACCGTCCGGCCCGTGTCTGCCACCCTGCCCCTGTTCCTGTTCCTGTTCCTGGCCGCTTGCGCGCAGCCGGGCACGACCTCGACCCAAGCCGAGCCAGCGCCCGGTCCGGCACAGCCCGGTCCGCCGCAGCCCGGTCCTGCCGCAGGCGCCGAAGACCTGTCCAGCAGTTGGAGGCCGTCCCTCGCTGTGGCCGTGCCCGCGCCCCCACCGGGAGGGGCCTGCGTTGACGCTGACGGCGACGGCTTTCCCGCGGCACAGGGCTGCAACCAGGACGCCGCCACCTTGGACTGCGACGACGCGGATCCCGCCGTGACCCCCAACTCCGAGCGGTGGGTGCCGCCAGGTCCCTTCTTGATGGGGAGCGCCTCCAGCCAGGCGGGCGGGGACGAGGGGCCGGTCCACGTGGTGTTCCTGTCGGGCTACTGCCTGGACCGCACCGCAGCCTCGGCGAGCCAGTTCGCACCGGGTGAGGGCAGCAGCGACCAGCCAGCAACTGGGCTCTCCTGGGAGGACGCCAAGGCGTGGTGCCGGGCGCAGGGCAAGCAGCTCCCGACCGAAGCCCAGTGGGAGAAGGCGGCCAGGGGTGGCTGCGAGCTGGGCACCGACCCGACCGCCTGCGACCCGGCGGACCTGCGACCCTACCCCTGGGGCACGGACGCGCCATCTTGCGAACTGGCGAACCACCGACTGACGGGTGCGTCGGGCTTCGCTCAGCTCTGCGTCGACAGCACCCTGCCCGTCGACGCGCTGCCCGCGGGCGCCGGGCCCTACGGGCACATTCAGCTTGCCGGCAACGTCTGGGAGTGGGTGGCCGACCGCTACCACCCCGCGGTCTACAAGGCCCAGGGCCGGCGCGATCCGGCTGGTCCCCAGCAAGGCTCGAACCACGTCCTGCGTGGCGGCAGCTTCAGCACCTTCTCCACCAATATGCGGGTCGCCAACCGCTTCAGCGACCTGGTCATGGGATCGATCACCGGCGTTCGCTGCGCCCGCCCGACCGTCACTCCGATCTTCGACCCCGTGCCACCTCTGAAGCTGGTGGCGCTGTCCGGCACGGTGACCCGCAAGGCAGGCCCGCTGGCCGGACGCGCGCTCTATATCACCGCCTTCCCCGCGGACGCCTTGGACCCCAAGACGAAGATGCTGGTGCCCGGTCGCTCGCCCGTCGCCGAGAACCGCCTGGTGCCGAACGGCCAGGACGCCCAGACCTTCACCTTGCAGGTTCCCATCGACGGCAGCTACATCCTGACCGCGGCCCTCGACGCCGGCGAGCCCGCCGGATCGGGGGCCCTGGCGCCCTCAGGCACGGGCGGCACCGGCAGCGCCGCGCAGAACCCGGTGGACGCCAGCCATCCACAAGATGGGCTCACCATCGTGATCGAAGCCCTGCCTCAGCCCGGTGGCCGCCCGGCCGGCGGCGCACCAGCGGGGGGCAAGTAGCCCAGGGACCCCAGCCTGGCGCGCTCCTCGGGCGTCAAGGCGGGAGGCACGGGGGCGGGCACCAGGTCCGCCAGGAAGGGCTTGACCAAGGCTTGGTAGCCGGCCACCAGCGCGGCCCGGTCCACGCCCTGCTCGCCCAGATCCCGCTGCTCCAGCGGGTCCCGCGACAGATCGTACTGGAGCACGCTGCCGGGTTGCAGGATCACCTTCCGGGTCGCCGTGCGTGCGGCGCGCTGGACGAGCTTGCGAGCCGGGTCGGTGGTCGAGAACACCGTGGCGCGCCCCTGGCCAGACCCCTGAATCAGCGGCACCAGGCTGTGACCCGCGATCCGGCGGTCCACCGGCAGCCCCGCCAGGGCCAGCACGGTCGGGGCCACGTCGATGAGCCCGACCTGGGCCTGCACGACGCTGCCAGCGGGCAGCCCGGGGGCCGCGACCAGCAGGGGCACCCGCAGGACTTCATCCCACAGTCCCGCGCGATGGTTGAACCAGTAGCCGTGGCCAAAGCTCTCGCCGTGGTCGGCGGTCACGAGCACGACGGTGTCCGGGCCAGCCGCGTCCAATAGCGGGCCCAGGGCGGCGTCCAGCTCGGACAGCTCGCCGTCGTAGAGGGCCGAGACGTGGGCGATGTCAGCGGCAGTGGGGGTCTTCTGGCCGTCGCGGTAGGGCCGCAGGACCCGGTCGCTGCCGTCGATCTGCCCGGTGTAGTCGGGGTCGTAGCGCGTGTCCCAGGGAGGCCCGGGCGTGTAGGGGAAGTGCGCGTCGAAGTAGTGTACGAAGGCCAGGTAGGGCCCGGACTGTTGGGAGATCCAGGCGACCGCGCGCTGTGTCACCTCGGTCCCCGGGCGCTTGAGATCCGAGCGGTCCAGGGGGAACTGGTCGTCGACGTGGTCGAAGCCTCGGCCAAAGCCACAGGCCGAGTCGGTCAGGGTGGCCCCACCGATAAAGGCCGCGGTGGCGTAGCCGGCGCGCGACGCGATCTCGGCGACGGTCGGCACGGTGGAGCGGCTGCCGTGAACAGCCGGCGCATCGCCGTGCCCCTCGGGCGGGACCCCCGTCCACATCGACCAGTGCGACAGGCAGGTCTCGGGCAAGAGCGAGATCGCCTGGTCGAAGCGCACCCCCCGCCGGGCCAACTGGGCCAACCGAGGGGTCAAGGCACGCCCACCGTAGATCGCGAGGTGCTGGGCGCTGACCGTGTCCATGCTGATCACCACGACCGATCGCGGCGTCTTCGAGGCTTCACCCTGGAGATCGAAGGTGGGCGTCGCGTGGAAGGCTTGGGGGAGGCCCGGGGGCCCCAACGGCGGACCTGCGGGAGGCACTGCGGGAGGCACTGCAGACTGGCGAGCGGGAGGCGCAGGCTGGCAGGCAGACCACAGGGCGAGGCACAGGAGCGGAAGCATCGCACCATGATAGCGGCTCTGTGCTTCCACTCTCAGGCCAAAGGACCGGATCGATGAGATCAGGCATGGTCGCGCTGCTCCTTGCCGCCGCCTGCAACGGCGGCACCCCGCCCTCGCAGGCGCCGCCCCCCGCGCACCGAGTGGAGCAGAGCGCGCCCCTGGCAGCGCCCGCTGTGGGCCAGGACACCAAGGCCTTCGCCGACCCCGGGGGCCGCAACCCTCCCCTCCCCGCTGACAACCCCGTGTGGGACTGGGACGCTAAAGGCTTCGTCAGCGACCCTCGCTGGTACGGCGAGCACACCTGGGCCGACGTGCGCATGCGCGTCGCCGGCCACATCACGGCGGCGGGGCGCGACCTGGCTCGTGTCTACGCGTCGACAGGCCAGTGGCAACAGGCCGCGGACGCCTACTCGGACCTGGCCCGTCGGCTGGACGCCATCCCGGTCCCCGCCTCGGGAACGGCGCACGAGATCACGATCGCCCTGTCAAAGGCGGCCCACCGCGACCAGGATCTGCTGGGTCAGATCGCAAGGGGCCAGGTCGAAGACCCCGGTACCACCGACCTTAGCGGCCTGCGAGCGCGCTACCTGGCGCTCGCCTTGCGCCACGACGCGGGGGACCCCGACAGCGCCGAACAGGCCCGGGCCCTCCAGGCGGCCCTGCGCCCGCTGCTCTCGCCCGATGACAGCCTGAACATCGACGCCTTCCATGACTTCGACGACCGCCACCAGCTCCGCATCCGCCTGACCCAGGCCTACCTCGACGGGCTCGACCCCATCGGCCTGGACGAGCGCTGGGACTACTGGCGGCCGACCGAGACGCGGCGCCAGGCGCTGCTGATTGGACTGGCGGCCTCGCACCTGGGAGGAGACGACTGGACCGCGCGCGTCAGCGCAGCCCTGGTCGGCGACCCCCCACAGCTCGACCACAGCTCGGCCTTGACCTGGCCCAGCCAACTGGCCCACGCGCTACACGATCCCGATCAGGCCGCGGACTTCACGGTAGACGGCCTGGGGCGCCTGCCCACCGGAGACTCCCTTATCGACACCGGCGGCTGGCCGGGACCGGCGGCCATCGGAACGCTGGAGCGCTTGGGCCTGGAT
>JAADHA010000595.1 GCA_013152105.1 Oligoflexia bacterium
CGAGCACCGGCCGGCTCGCCCTTGCCGCGTCGGGCTGGCTCGGTCGCTGCCTTCAGCCTGGCCCTTGTCCTTGCCTTGGCCCCGACCACCTGGCTCAACACCGTCACCCACGACGAGCCGGCCCTGGTCTCGCACAACAGCGGGTTGAACTTCTACCTGGGCAACAACCTGGAGTGGCGCAAGACCATGTTCCTGCGCCCAGGGCTGCCCTTCCGCAAGTTGGTCCTCGAGGCGGACCCGTCCACCCGCGGGGCGGCCGAGCGCAATGACTACTGGTGGCGGCGGGCCCGCGATGAGCTGAGCGCGCACCCGCTGGCCTGGCTGTCGATACTGGGGACCAAGGCCGTCTGGTCCGTCAACAACACGGAGATCCCACGCAACGAGGATTATCGCTGTCGGACCCGGGCGGGACCCCTGGCCTGGTTGGGCCGCTTGCCCATGCGCTATGGCTTCGTCTTTCCATTTGCCGTCTGCGGCGCGGTGCTGCTGGGCCGCAGGGCGGGACCGTCGCGTCTGGTGCCACTCTCCTGGTTGTTCCTACACCTTCCGCTGGTCTTCTTCTTGGTGGCTGATCGGTATCGGCTGGCGACCTGGCCTGTACTCAGCCTGGCGGCGGCGATTGGTCTCGCGGGAATGGTCAACGCCCTTCGCAGGCGCCGATCGCGGCCCAAGATTGGGTGGCTTTGGCTGCTGCTGGTGATTCCGTTGCCTTTTCTGACATTGGACTCCGCCACCGCGCTGGACCCGGCTTGGTGTGTGCATGTCGATGGCAACCTGGCGCTGATGGATGGCGATAGTGAGTCCGCAGAGGGGTTTTACCGCCAAGCCCTGGCGCTGGATCCAGACGACTGGGGAGCGCGGGATTTCCTGGCGCGCACGGTGGCCCGGAATGGCGATCTCGATCAGGCAGTCGCCCTGATGGAACCGCTAATCACGTGGTTTCCCGACCACTATCCCTCGCTCTACTTTCTCGCTCGGACGGAAGAGCGGCGGGGACGCCTCGACCGGGCCGCGGACCTGATGGGGCGCGCATTCGCCGTGCCGGGCAAGCGCACCAACACGGGTGTGCGCTACGTGCGCCTGCTGGTTCGGGCTGGTCGTCGCTCAGAAGCCCGCGCCGTGCTAGCCAGTCATCCTGAGCTTCAAGGGAATCCGCGACTGAAAGGAGCACTGGAGTAGCCTCTGCAATGGACCGTGTTGCCACACGCAGGCCGTCGGAGACTGGATCATCGCTCGGGACGCCGCTATCGTCGGCTTGTCACGCGTCCGGCTGCCAGTGGTGGGCAGCCACTGCCGCTTCGCAGAGGATCTCATGCCGCAGGTACTTGTCGTCGATGATGACGCCACGACCCGCCTGCTGGTCGGTCGACGCCTGGAACGATCGGGCTTCGGCGTGCAGACGGCAAGCACCGCTGCCGATGCCCTCGCGGCGGTACAGAATGGTTTTCGAGGCGTCATCGTCCTTGACCTGATGCTGCCGGACCGCGACGGTCGAGAGCTGTTGCCCGAGCTTCGCGATCTGCAGCCGGACAACCCGGTGGTCATCCTGACCAGCCACGGCACGGCCGATGCGGCGCTGGACTCGTTGAGCGAGGGCGCCTTCGATTTCCTGGACAAGGCGACGCTGGCCGAGCGGTTGCTGCCAACGGTGCGGAGCGCGGCCGAGACCTTGCGCGCGGACGGGGTCGATGCGGACGGCAACTCGGACTACGGTTTCAAGGGGATCATCGCTCGGTCGCCCGAGATGCGGGCGGTTCGTCGCTCGCTGGAGAATGCCCTGGAGTCTCGCGTGCCGGTGATGATCCGGGGCGAGAGTGGCACAGGCAAGGAGCTCATCGCTCGCGCGGTACACGATAACGGCCCCCGTCGTGGAGGCCCCTTCGTCGCGGTGAACTGCGCGGCCATCCCCGAGAACCTGCTCGAAGCGGAACTCTTTGGCTACGAACGCGGCGCCTTTACCGGTGCGGTTGGTCGCAAGCAGGGGCGCTTTGAGCTGGCCCAGGGCGGCACGCTGATGCTCGATGAGATCGGCGAGCTGCACCCCCATTTGCAGGCCAAGCTGCTGCGTGTCTTGCAGAACGGTGAGTATCAGCGCCTGGGCGGCACCCAGACCTTGATCGCCGATGTGCGGATCATCAGCGCGACCCACCGTGTGCTGGAGACCGAGGTCGAGGCGGGGCGCTTTCGTGAAGACCTGTACTACCGGATGGCGGTGTTCACGGTTCAGCTTCCGCCCCTGCGCGAGCGGACCGGCGACTTGCCCTTGCTCATCCGGTACTTCTTGACCGCGGCGGCCGAACGAGAGGGAAAGAAGCTGGTCGGTGTCGACCCGCTCGCTCGTGAGCTGCTGGAGTCCTACAGCTACCCTGGCAATGTCCGCGAACTTCAGAACGTCATTGCGTACGCGGCGGTGTCGGCGCGGGGCTCTGTCGTGGCGATGTCCGACCTGCCGGTCAGCTTCCTTCGTGCGGTGTCGATGGAACGACGAAAGGCTGGGCAGAACCACGCGAATATGGTGGTAGATAGCTCTGAATCGTCTGCGAAGACTGCGTCGATGGCGCCGGTACAGCACGAATCTGTGCTGTTCCCGACCCTGGCCCGGGTGGAACAACAGCATGTCCAGCGGGCGCTAGAGCGGGCCGGTGGCAACAAGGCGGCGGCGGCTCGGCTGCTGGGGATCAGCCGAATGACCCTGTACCGCAAGTTGGAAGCCATCGACGATCTGTCTTGAAAATAGACACTGCTGTCTTGTTTTTGGGCACCGGATCGTGATTGTGTCTCAAATGCATTCATATGCAGTTCATCCTTGGTACGGCCAGCGTCCGGCCATTGTCGTGTCCAGAGCAGCCCTGTGGCCGAATGGCGCACCCCTGGCAAGACCTGGCACGGATCGTGCTTAGAATGTGAGTGCCGCTTCGGTGGCTCAAGTCAAGATCTTCTTTGCGGGTTTTCCCGCGAGGTACCAAGTCCGGTCGACCCCTCCTGCCGAACGCTCTGCGACCCCTGGGACCCGAGTTGTCGCGTTGCGTCGGGGAATGTGAGATGAAGCCCTGCGGGAAAGGGGTCCCGGGCCATGGTACCGCCCACCTGAATGAGCGAGAACGCGCGCCGAGTGCCGCTGGTGCAGGCTTGGCCCTTGGAAGCGTCGCGAGAGGCCCCTGCTCCTGATCGCGGCCAGGCCCGTGTGAATTAGGGGGTCGGGCGCACGCACTGCCCCAGGCGTTTCTCAGGCCTGGAGCCTGTGGAACCGTCGCGTGCTCCCGCCTCTCGCCTCCTTGGGAATCTACATGACGATCGATCCGCAGCAGGTTTTGACGATGGCCGTGCCCATGGCCAAGGCGTTCTTCCTGGCCATCGTCATCTTCGTGGTGGGCAACGCCTTCGCCAGGATGTTCCACCGATTGACCCAGGCTGGGCTGGAGAAACGCAAGGTGGACGCGGCACTGTCTGGCTTTCTGGGCCAGATGGTGCGCTACCTGGTCCTGGCGGCCACGGTCATCGCCGCGCTGGGTGTCCTGGGCATCGAGACCACGTCCTTCGTCGCCTTGCTGGGCTCGGCGGGCCTCGCCGTGGGTTTGGCCCTGCAGGGCAGCCTGGGCAACTTCGCGGCCGGCGTGATGATCCTGTTCTTCCGACCATTTACGCTCGGGGATGTGATCACCGCGGGCGGGCACACTGGCGGCGTGGTGGACATCGGCCTCTTCGCCACGACCCTGCACACGCCGGACAATATGAAGATCATCATCCCGAACAGCGCGATCACCGGGGGCAGCATCGTGAACATCACGACCTTGGGTACCCGCCGGATCAGCGTCGATGTCGGGGTCGAGTACTGGGCAGATCTGGCCCAGGTCAAGGCGGTCTTGCTCAGCTCAGCGCAGCGCTGCGCCAAGGCTCTCCAAGACCCAGCTCCCACCGCGGCTTTCGTCAACCTTGGCGGCAGCAGCCTGGACTTCACGGTCTTCGCATGGTGCAACAGCGCGGACTGGCTGGACCTGTTCCACGAGCTGCGGTGCAATGTCTACGACGACCTGAACGCCGCGGGCATCGACATCCCCTTCAGCCAGATCGTGGTGCATCAGGCCGTGCCCGAGGTGGATGCAGCCTGACGTCCGATCACCGCCTGGCTTGGGTCGCGGCCTCGTCTGCGCAGGGCGACCAGTCCCACCAGTCCCAGGGCCCAGGCCGGCACCGACCCCGCGGGTACGCCGGAACACCGACCGCAGCCGCCGGGGGCCGGGAGCTGTGCCGCTGGCAAGCCGGTGTCGCCGCTACCTGTGCCAGTGCTACCTGTGCCAGTGCTGCCTGTGTCGCCGCTACCGGTGTCGCCGCTACCGGTGCCAGTGCTGCCAGTGCTGCCAGTGCTGCCCGTGTCGCCTGAGACATCGTCGGCCAGCACGGTCTCGACCCACGCCAGGGTGTTCGCCTTGATGTAGCGGGCGCCCAGGGCGGCCATCCATGCCAGGCTGGGGTCGTCGCCGGCGCTGTCGATCAGCATCTGGCCCGTGATGTCGCTGGCGTAAAGCATGTCGATGTGGCTGAGGTTGACGGTGCGTGACTCCACGACCGTGGCGCCGCGGGTGGTCAGCGCCGTGCCGTCCAGCGCGCTCTCCACGAAGACCAGCCCATCGCTGGGGCCGCTGATATCGCCCAGGATGAGGTCGCCCGAGGCCAGGCCCTGCACCTCGCCCTCGGTGACTCCGAGATCCTCTAGACCGTTGCCGATTCCGGCGGCGACCAGCTCGCTCCACGAGTCGAGTGCACCGCCTAGCAAGTCCAGCCACGCCGCATCGAAGGTCCCGGTGAGCCAGTCTTCGGTGCCGTTGGGCATCAGCGGGTTCTCGCCGGCCAGCAGGTAGATCTCGACATCGGGGTCGGCACCGCGGTCGTGCAGGGCCGCGATCAGGTCTCCGCCGGCGTCGATGGCGCTGTCGATGCCCTCGCTGTAGCTCTGGTAGCCCATGCCTCCGTAGTAGGTGGTCATCCAGTCGGGCTGCAGCGCGTAGACGCCCAGCCAGGCTTGGTCTCCGGGGAGCGCATAGACGCCATCCCACGCAGCGAGGAGCTGGCGATGGCCGGGGAAGTAGTCGGCACCGCCGCCGCCGATGTACTGGTCGAGCAGGCTGTCGGACACGGTCGGCAGCGCCGTGGTGTAGGGGTACCAGGTCGTCCAGGACGTCGGTGAGAGCGCGGTGTCCGCGTCCAGGCTGGCCAGGTTGGCGCCCGGCCAGCGGAAGCTGGTGTCGATGCCGCCCAGGGGGGTGGCGATGAAGACCGCCCGGCGTACGTCGTGCCGGTAGGTGGTGCCGACGCTGTCGTAGGCGTCCTGGCCCCAGGCGCTGCCGTCGTTGCTGATGTAGACGGCCACGGCGGCGCCGCCCTTGCTGTGGGCCACGACATCGACCTGGGCGGCTCCGGTGCGGGCGCGGATCCGGGCGATGGCGTCGGCCACGGCTTCGGCCTGCTGGAAGACGTCACCGTGGGGGTGGGCGAAGGTCAGGGCATAGACGGGGCGCAGGCCCTGGTCCAGGCGGGTGGCCATCGTCACGAAGGCGCGCACGCCGTTGTCGCCAGCACCGGGGACCAGCAGGATGGGGGTCCCGCTGGCCACGCTCTCATTGAGGCCCATGTGCAGCAGGGCGGCGCTGCTGTGGGGGGTCGGGGTGCCGAAGCAGGTCTCGATCCACGGCGCCCAGTCGGCTTCTTCGGGCCAGGCCGTCGCGTCGTTGAACTGTTCCTGGCGGAACAAGCTGCGGTCGGGATCCTCGAGTCGCTCGACCCGGCTCCACAGCTTCAGCTCGCCGGCCTGGTCATAGGTCTCCTGCCCGGTGAAGGCGGCGGCGGGCGTGCTTGGATCGAAGGAAGCGGTGGCGCTGGCCGGTCGGGCGAGCAGCATGAGCGGGAAGGCGAGGGGGAGGATCACTGGCTTGCTCCATCGCGGACGGCAGCGCTGACGGCAGCGCTGACGGCATCGCCGAAGGTATCGCTGAGGGTGCTGCCCGTGGGTGCCGGGCGTTGGCGGGCCGTGTGGACCTGTCCCGCCAGGAACCACAGCAGGGCCTGATTGAAGCCCTCGGGGTCGTCGTGTTGGACCATATGACCGGCCCCGGGGAGCATCACAAGCTGCGCGCCATCGATCGCATCGCGGCCGATCTTCGCGATGGTCTCTGTGCGTCCGCCGGTGAAGACCGGGTTGGGGATCATGCGGTCGTCCTTGCCGAAGACGATGAGGGTCGGGGCGCGGATCTCGCCCAGGCGATCGATCACCGGGTAGTCCAGCATGCCCGCGATCGACCGGCTCACGGCGACGCTGGTGCCGCGAAAGCTGGGGTCGCGGCCCAACTGGACCCGCTCTCGTAGCAAGCGCTCGACGCCCTCGTCGTGGTGGTTGAACACGACCTGGGTGAAGGTCGCTCGCAGCTCGTCCTCGCGTGCCTCCAGGGCTCGCTCCTCGTGCCAGTAGTTCTTCATCCACGCAGCCTCGCCCGTGCTGAAGCGCTCGAAGCCAGCCGGGGCGGCCAGGACCAGGCCAGCGACGCGATCTTCGTGTCGCAGGGCGAAGGTGAGGGCGACTTGCCCCCCCATGCTGTGGCCCACGATGACGACCCGATCCAGGCCGAGCTGGTCGAGCCAGGCCGTCAGCACCTCGCTGTACCAGGGCGGGGTGTAGGGCGCGTCGGGGCGGCTGCTGGCGCCGTAGCCGGGCAGGTCCAGGGCCAGGACCCGGCGCTCGGCCGCCAGGTGGTTGAGCTGGTACTCCCAGAAGCCCATCGAAGACGACAGGCCGTGTACGAAGACCAAGGGGGTGGCATCGGGGTCTCGGGGCTGAATGCCGGCTTGTCGGCTGTCGATGTAGGCGATGCGCACGCCGGCCAGGCTGGCCGTGTCCACCACCATCGACTGCGTGGGCAAGGGCGCGGTGATGTCGGCGGGAGAGAGGGCCGGCAGGTGGTTGTAGCGAGGCGCGCAGGCCATGAGAGAGGAGAGGAGAGCGGCGATCATCGCGTCATGCCTGGACTTAGAAGAGGACCCACTGCAGGTGGGCCAGGACGGCCCAGGGATAGGCCGGCAGGGTGGTGAGGGGGGCGGTCGCTGGCGACGTGGCCGTCATATCGGCGACTCGGGCGCCGGTGACGACGGCGCCGTGCAGGCCCACATCGAAGAGGGGCAGGGGGTGCCAGGTGAGCGCCGCGCCGGTCTCGGTCCCGATGGCCTGGCCGCTTGCGGTCGCCGCCTGGGCCGCGGTGAGGCGCGTGGTCAGCCGGTTGGGAATGGGGTCGAAGCCCAGGCTGAGGGTGGCCGCCAACAGGCCCCTTCCGGCGCCGCTCACGTCGCTGACCACCGCGACCTGGCGGTTGATGGCGTCGGGATCGGGGAACAAGAGCAGGGTGTTGTGGGTGGCCCACACCGCGCCGACGATGCCGTAGCTGTTGCCGGTGACGATGCCGGTGTAGCGGCCGTCATCTGTCGCGCTGCCGCCGCCGCTGCCGCTGCTGTCGCCGCTGCTGGCCAGTCCTTGCAGGGCCAGCTCCGAGCCGCGCCCGCGTGTCCAGCGCCATCGAAGCTCGCCATTGAGCAGCCAGCCCCGTACATCGACATCGGGCTGGTCCGTGACGTAGAGGCGACCGAGGTTGGCCAGGGCCATGCCGCGCAGGCCCAGCGGACCACGGTCCAGATCGCGGTTCCAGCCGGCATCGACGGAGAACCACAACAGGTCCGCGTCGACCTCGGCGGCCGTCGCGGTGCCGGTGCCGGTGCTCGCGCTGCTGTTCAGGAAGACCAGGCGCGGTCCTCCCTGGAGCTGGGAGAGCTGGCTGGTCGGGCCCGATCCGAAGCTGCCGCCGTTGCCGCCCGTGTTGTCGTGCAGCCACCATGCGTGGGCGCCCAGATCCCAGGCGTAGGCCGGGCGAAGCTCGGCGTCGGCCACCCACAGCGTGGCGTCGTCGGCCAGGGCGACTCCGTCCTCGATGAGCGTGAAGCCGCCCAGGCGATAGCGCAGCAGGTCGCGCGCGCTGTTCTCGATCCGGCCATAGGCCGCGACGCCGGCCGCCTCGCTGCCCCAGATCATCAGGCCCCCGCCGTGCCGCAGAAGCTGGTCGGATCCGGCTGTCTGTGGGTTGGTGGCTCCGTCGCTGAGGAATTGCAGGCCCGCGATGATCGTCAGGTCGTGGTGGGCGCCCAGGTCGGGTCGGAAGCTGCCGCGTAGAGGCGACGCGTCTGGAGGTTGACCTGGTCTCCCCCGAAGCCGCCGCCCCTGTTGCCGCCGGTCTGGTAGGCCTGGTCTCCCCACCCGAAGTCCACCTCGAAGGCGGCCGTCAGGGCTGCGCGCCCATCCAGTATCGTCGGCGCCCAGGTGAAGAAGCCGTCCGCTCGCTGCTCGCCCATCAGGGTGCGGTCGTCCAGGCTGGTGCTGGTCCCGTTGAGCCCCCCCAGGCTGCCGACCACCTGGCCGTCGAGGAAGGGGTTGGTGGTGACGACGCTGCTTCGCGTGACGCGGGCTTGGAGAAGGCCGATGGCGGTGAACCCGGTCGAGGGCGCGGGCGCTGGCTGCGCCTGGGGTGGCGCTGCATCGGGATCGGGTCCGGTCGACCACACCGACTCGGGAGGAAGCGCCGCCGCCGCGACGCCAACCAGGAGCAGCAGCAGGGCGGTCACTGGCGCTGGTAGGTCTGGATGTTGTCGCCTGCGCTCAGGCCCTGGCCCGAGGTGCTGCCGAAGCCCGCCGCCGAGGTGGGTGCCACGAAGCCGTAGTCGGGGTCGGTCTGCACCACCTCGAAGGTCAGGGTGTCCGCGTTCACCTGCCAGATCCCCTCGGCCGTGGCCGCGTAGGGCTGGGCCTGGGTCTGGACGATGCTGCCGGGGGTCGTCGACTCATCGGCGGTCCAGGTCCCGCTGATCTCGTACTGATCGCCAGAGTTGGTCGTGGCGCTGACCAGGTAGGCGCAGTCCGCGGTCATCACGGCCTGGACAGACTGGTAGTCGAAGCTCAGCGACTGGAAGAGCGGACTGATGTCGTCTCCTTGAGAGAGCCAGGTGCCCAACAGGGCGCGGTTCGCACACGGCCCGGCGCTGCTGCCTGCGTCACCGGTCGTGCCGCCATCGCTGGCGCCGGCATCCGTGGCGCCAGCATCCTGCGCGGTGTTTGTGCCTGTGTTCGAGCCTGTGTCCGTGGCTGTGTCGGCCTGCCCGCCCGCTCTGGGCCCGACATCGTCTGGCCGGCAGGCGGTGCCCAGCGCCAGCGCGGTGCAGAGGGCGAGGAAGAAACGCATGGCAGCCTCTCAGCAGGATTGGGAGGGGATGGGGCTGGGCAGGGGGCTGGGCAGGGGACGCTGTCCCAGGGCGCTCTTGTCGACCTTGCCCGAGCCAGTCAAGGGGAGGGGACCCACCTCGACCAGCTTGGGCAGCTTGTAGCGAGCCAGCCTGGGGCCCAGCCAGTCCAGGAGCGCGGCGCCATCCAGCTTGGTGCCCGCGACCGGCTGGACAAAGGCTCGTCCCACCTCGCCCCAGCGAGCATCGGGCATGCCCACCACTGCGGCCAGGGCGACACCGGGGTGGGCCTGGATCGTGGCCTCGACCTCGGCCGGGTAGACGTTCTCGCCGCCCGAGATGTAGATCTCCTTGAGGCGGCCGCGGACCGTGAAGTAGCCGTCCGCGTCGACGCTCAGCAGATCACCGGTGTGAAACCAGCCGTCGACGATGGCGGCCTTTGTCGCGTCGGGGTCTCGCCAGTAGCCGCCGCAGACCACCGGGCCACGCAGCAGCAGCTCGCCCGCCTCACCGGGAGCGCAGGGGCTGCCGTCGGAACGCACCACCTTTGCCTGGATGTGGTGGATGGGCAGGCCGACCGTGCCCAGCCGCTGCCGGACCTGGGCGGGTGGGGTCGAGAAGCAGTTGGGACCGACCTCGGTCAGTCCGAAACCCTGGCGCAAGGGCACGCCGCGGTCGAGGTAGCGCTCCAGCAGGCTCAGGCCGAGGGGAGCCCCGCCACAGATCGCATCGCGGATCCCGGTCAGGTCGGTGCGGTCGAAGTCGGGGTGATCCGCCAGGAGCTGGTAGATCGTGGGTACGCCCATCAGGTGGCTGATGTGCTCGCGCTCGATCAAGGCCAGGGTCTCGGCGGGGTCCAGGCGCGGCACGATCACGACGCGGCCGCCGCGGTGGATCAGCGGGGTGCTCAGGCAGTTCAGGCCCCCGGTGTGAAAGAGAGGGGCAAAGGTCAGGGTGCTGTCCCCAGGCCGTAGATCGCAGGCCAGCACCGTGTTGACCGCGTTCCAGTGAATCTGGCGGTGGGTCAACAAGGCGCCCTTGGGCCGCCCCGAGGATCCGGAAGTCATCAGGATCTGCCAGGGGTCGTCGAGGGTGTTGCCGACCGCCGATCGCGGGGGGATCGGGAGATCGCGCCTTGGGCCAGCGTCCAGACTGATCGGGTCCGGGCTGATCGGGTCCGGGCTGATCGGGTCCGGGCTGATGCCCTGGGCCAGGTCCCGGGCGCGGTCGGCGTGGACCGCGTCGAAGATCAACACGCGCGGTGCCGTGTGCTGGATCTGCCAGGTGAGCTCGGCTGGTGCCAGGCGCCAGTTCAGCGGGAAGAGGATCGCGCCGAGGTGGGCGCAGGCGAAGAGCAGGGCCAGGGTCTCGCCGCGGTTGAGGGCCAGGACAGCCACGCGGTCTCCGGCGAGGACGCCCTGGGAAGCCAGGGTCGCGGCCCAGTCCAGGCTGTCAGCGTGCAGGTCCTGATAGGTCCAGGCCTGCCTGGTGCCGACGTCCAGGATCGCGTCAGCCTGGGGCGAGAAGCGCGCCCAAGCGGCCAGCCAGTCCGATGTCTGTGCGGGCGATGTGGCGGGCGATGTGGCGGCCGACGTGGCGGGCGATGGAGCTGCGCTCATGTGGGGCTCTCGTCGAGGTGGGTGCGTAGCCATTCATCCACCAGGGGGTAGAAGACCCGCGGCCCGAAGGACCCGACGACCACCCCGATGTGGCCGGTGTCCAGCAGCTCGCGCTGG
>JAADHA010000483.1:0-13675 GCA_013152105.1 Oligoflexia bacterium
CCTGAGCCGGCTACGTCGGCGCCCGCGTTGGCGACGGGTGCGTGGTTGATCGTCTCGGTGCTGGAGGACTTGCCGCCACACCCGACCAGGGACATGCCGGCGAGCAGCAGGACAGCGAACTTGACAGCCATTTGCAGGACCTTGGAGAGGAGAGGTGTCGGCTCAGTCGCCGAGGTACGCGCCCGTGCAGGTGTAGGTGACGGTGACGGTGTCGGAATCGGACTCCATGCAGTCCGTTGCGGTCAGGACCGCTTCCACTTCGAGCTCGGTGCTGACGCCGAACTCGGCTGGCTGAGCGGGAAAGATGATGTCGGTGATGGCCGATGCGTTGTTGGACCAGGTGACCGAGTGGGTGGCTTCAGTCCACAGGTAGGTGAGCGGGTCACCGTCTGGATCGTAGGTGGATGCGCCGTCCAAGATGGCGCTGGACTCGGGGCAATCGCCACAGGTCCAGACATAGGAGCTGGACACGCACTCGGCGATGGCCTCGATGCGTTGGTCCGAGCCCGCGTTCGTGATCGGGCTGGTGTTCGTGTCTTCGGCCGCGATGGTGTAGCTGACGATGTCCGGGGCGGACCAGATCATCCCGTCAAAGACCTGCAATTCGAAGCTGTAGGTCCCAGGCAGATCCCACGTGATGGTGGGCGCGATGGCGGTGGGGTCGCTGAAGTCGGCGTCCGACACCGTCGAAGCCGACGGCACGGAGGACACGGTCCATTGATAGGCGAGGGCGTCGCCATCCAGATCGTAGCTGCCCCAGCCGCTGAGCTGGAGGGGGTTGTCGGTGCAGAAGGGCAGCTCGGCGCTTTGGCCCGCGTCGGCTTCGGGCAAGCGGTTGCCGTCGGCCACGTCGATGGTGCAGTAGTCGGGCTCGGACCAGTTCTCGCCGTCGGAGACGACCAGGCTCATCAAGTAGAGACCCTGGCAGTCGGGGGTGACCGAGGCGACCGCCGAGTCCGCGTTGTAGACGTCGGTGCTGCCGAGCTCTGAGCAGTCCGGGGCCACGCTGAGGGACCAGCTATAGGACAGCTCTGCGCCTTCGGGATCCACGGATGCGGTCCCGTCCAAATCGACGCGGTCGCCGACCTGCGCCCCAACATCGGGACCGCAGTCGGCGGTCGGGGTCGCGTTGCCGCTCTCGATGGAGATCACCACGGGGTCCGCCGCGCTGGTGCCAGAGGGATCGGTGATGGTCAGCGACACGACGTAGTCACCGGTCGTGTCCGGGGTGAAAGAGGTAGTGATCGCGTCGGCCGTTGCGTTGGCCGACAGCGCGCCATCGGCCAGGCGGGAGTCCACCGGAACCCGCTCGAAGGTCCAGTCGTAGGTGGCGCTGCCTGCGTCCTGGTAGACGCTGCAGATGGTGCTGGCGCTGCCGTCCAGCGTGACCGTACCGCCGAGGGCGGTGGCCGCGTCCAGGCCTGCGTTGGCCACGGCGACGCTGCACTCGGTGGCGGTGTCGATGCTGTCGATCTTGTTGCGGCAGGCGGAAAGAAGGCCCACGGCCAAGATGACATGCGAGAGGGGATGGATGCGTGGCGATGCGTTCATTTGCTGCTCCGTCCGGGTATGCTGGCGAGGGGCCGCGCGTTGTTGGTCTGCAGGCTGCGGACCGGGCACAGGACACTCGGGATGGCACAGTGTAGGGGTATCCTGATGCCATCGTCAACGTGCCGCTTCAGCCTGTTTTCTGCCGCTCGCGCTTCTCGCGCTCCTCGCGCGCTTGCACTGCTGGCGTTGTCGCTGTGGGCGCGCACCGCTGTGGCACAGGGCTTGGAGTGGCCACAGCCGGCTGGTCCCGCGACCGAAGCCCTCGCCCTGCGTGCCTCGGTGGGCTGGTCCGCGAACCTCATCCCGGCCTTTCGGGCTGCCCAACGAGATCGTAGCAGCCTGGCCCTGAGCGCGGTCTGGACCCCCCAGCCGCTGCTCAGCCTGTGGGCGACAGGTGCCGCCCTGCAAGAGACGGCGCCGACGGGCCAGCGTTGGCGGGGCTTGGACGCGCTGAGGCTGGGCACCCGAGTCCGCCCAATCCGTCAGCCCCAGGCGCCGCTGGATGTGAGCGTGGCCTGGCGCGCTACCCTTCCTGTGGGCTTTGACGCGGGCGCGCTGGGTACGGACGAGACGGACATCGCCTTCGTCGGCGAGGTGGGGCGTGCCTTTGGACCGCTCCGATTCGACGGCACGGCGGGCCTGGCGATTCTGGGCAATCCCCTGCGCTTCGCCAACCAGGACGACGTGCCTCTGGTCCGGCTCTCGGCCCAGTGGGATCCAGACTGGCTGTCAACCAGGCTCTCAGTGGGCGGTCAAGTCCACACGCCACGAAACCCTGATCGACTCGATGCCAGCCTCAGCGTAGAGACACCTTGTCCCCTCCTGGCGGGTGCCCGGGCTTCGGCCGGACTCTCTCCGGCTGCCCCGGACTGGTCGGTGCATGCCTGGTTCGGTTGGGCATGGTCTTGTCAGCCTTCTTCTGGCGATTAGCTTCGCGCGCCGGCACCCGATCCGTTGGGACCGCCTGTTCCGGCCCAACCCGGCCACTGGCCGGCACGCAGGAGCAGCCGATGGGTCTTCTCGACTTCATCTTTGGTGGCGATGACGCGCAGTTCAAGCGGCACGCCAGGCGCATGGTCAACCTCAACGCCCAGGGCGAAGACCGGGACGCCAGCGCGATCTGGCTGGCCGATAACGGCTCGCCGGAAGCCATCTCCGCCTTGCTCAATCGCTTCACGATCAAGTACGAACAAGGCATGAAGGACGCCGCCGAAAAGGAGACCATCTACCGCATCCTTGTCGACATCGGCCCCAGCGTCGTAGACCCCGTCCGTGACTGGGCGCGTGTCAACCAGCAGTTCGCCCAGCCCATTCGGCTAATCGAGCACTTTGAAGGCCCTGAAGCCGCCGTCTCGCTGCTCCTCGAGATGTTGGCGGTCGAGAAGGACCCCTTCAAGCCCGAAAAGAAACGCCAGATCCTGATCCACCTCGCGGACTTTCGGGACCACCGCATCATCGAGGGCGCACAGAGGTGTGTCACGGACTTCGACGAGGGCGTGCGCTACGCGGCCGGGGGTGCGATCCTGGCCCAAGAGCCCGACGTCGAGACGACGCCGATTCTCCAGACCGTCCTGCGGAAAATCCTGGCGGACCCGGAAGAAGACTCAAACCGTCTCAAGGTGCTGATCGCCGAGGCCTTTCACCAGCGCCGCTGGGCGCTGGGCGACGCCACCGCGGCGGTCGCCGAATACCCGCCCCACGGCTGGGTTGTCAGCGGTGACCGGCTGGTGCCCGCCTAGTCCCCGCCTGAGTCCGCATTCCGTTGCGTACACTCGCCCGCAATCGGGATGTTGAAGCGCCGCCGGAATTCGTCGCCCTTGGCGCCCTGACCCAGCAACCACATGGACTTGACGATGGCAGCCTCGACGGTGTGGTCGCCAGCGAAGGTCGCGCCTGCTTCTTGAGCGGCGGCGCTGCCGCGGTAGCGTCCTGGGCGGGCGTAGCCGGTCCGGGATTGACTCACGATCACCACAGGCACGCCCGTGTCGCCGCCTGCATGGCTTGGGGCCAGCCCTTCAGGGGCACATTGCCTTCGCCAAAGGCCTGCAGCATGACGGCGCGCGCGCCAGCGTCGACCACGGCCCGCAGGGTGTAGGGCGCCGTGCCAGGCACCAGGTGGAGCACCGCGACATCGGAGCAGAACCCGGGCTGAAGAGCGAAAGGGCAGTCAGGGCGCAGCGGCTGTGCGTGGGCGACGATGTCGACACCGACTTCTAGCAGGGGAGGAAAGTTGGGTGAGTCGAAGGCGTCGTAGGACTGGATGGAGACCTTGGAAGTGCGATTGCCTCGAAAAAGGCGGTCACCGAAGAAGAGCCCGACCTCGGGCACGTCCATGGTGGCGCACATCGCGGAGTGGACCAGGTTGGCGCGGGCGTCGGTGCGCAGCTCGGCGATGGGGCGCTGGCTGCCGGTGAGCACGACGGGACGGTCCAGACCCTGCAGCATAAAGGACAGCGCGGCCGCGGTGTAGGCCATGGTGTCGGTGCCGTGCAGCACGACGAAGCCGTCGTAGTCAGTGCGTGCCGCGGCGATTGCGTTGGCGAGCTGTTCCCACAGGGCGGGCTCCATGTCGCTGGAGTCGATCGAGGCGACGACGCGTCCATCGACATCGGCCAGGTCTTCCAGGCCCCGGACATAGGGCAGCACATAGCGGTCGTAGAGCTCGGGCTCCAGTGGGCCGGGCGTACTGCGGCGCACCATCGAGAGGGTCCCGCCGGTGTGCAGGAAGAGCAGGCGCGGGCGTGTGCAGTCTCTGGACTTGGGGGTCATGCTGGTGGCGGGGGCGGGCGTGTGGTCCGGTGTCACCACACGTACAAGTCTGAATCGTAGCAGACTCCCTCGGCCACGGATGCGCAGTCCTGTACCTTGATGCACTGCTTGATATCGGCGAAGGCAGCGCGGGCCTGCTGGTCGTCCCAGTCTTCGTAGAGCCGCTGCTGGATCTCACAGGCGGCCTGGCACTCGTCCAGGCCCTGCCTGGGGGTGTCGACCTCGTCGCACTCGATCAGCCGGCGACAGGTCTGCTTGCAGGTGGGCTCGCAGGCAGACACCAGGGCCGCCGTGAGCGTGAGCAGGACGATGCGCTTGGCCATCAGGTTTCTTAGAAGTGAGGCAGGCACATCTTCTTCGAGTCGGTCACGCCGTCGTTGTTCTGGTCGCCCTTGATGTTCTCGCAGGATGACTGGTCGACGCAGTCCATCCACAGGGCCGCCTGCCGGTCGGTGTCAATGGTGATGGCGTTGGTGCTGGAGGTTGGCTCGAAGGGGTCGTAGTCGCCGACCTCGCCGGGATTGTTGAGCGCGGCCTGGCAGGTATCGACGCAATCGCTGAGGAGCTCGCTTTGGGTCTGCCCGGGGGCGCTGATATTGCATTCTTCCCGGTAGAGCTTGCCGCAGGCCGTGTAGCAGGTCGGGCCACAGCCCGTGGCGGTCAGTGCGGCTGTGGCGAAGCCCAGGGCGGTCAGCGCTGCGTTGCGGTGCATGAGCGGCGGCATGAGGGTCCTCGGCGGCGGTGCGGCGCGCAGCGTATCGGCTGCCCTCGACCGCGTCAATCGTGTTCGGCTGGCTGTGACGGGTGCCATGCCGGTCCGTGGCCCGAGGTGGGAGTGTGGACCGCCGGGGGGTACGCTCCCATCGTCACGTACCACGCCTCAAGCGCCCGCACTCGGAAGCTGTGTGCACATCCTCCAGGTCAGCCCCTACTTTCCGCCCACCTGGGCCTATGGCGGGATCCCGCGAATCGTGGATGGGCTGTCGCGCGCGCTTGTCGCGGCTGGCGCCCAGGTCACCGTGTTGACCACGGATGCCTTCGACAGCCAGCGCCGCTGCACCCTGCCGGCCGTCCGTGACCACCACGGCGTGAGGGTTCTCACCGTGCGAAACCTCAGCAACCGCCTGGCCCATTCGCATCAGCTCTTCCTGCCTCGTGGCGTGGGCGCGGCACTACAAGCGCTGGACGGGGTCGACATCCTTCATCTCCACGGCCACCGCCACCTGCTCAACAACCGCGCGCTGAAATCGAGACCTGCCCTACGTCATGACGGCGAATGGCACGCTGCTGAGACATGAACGCAAGGTCGGGATCAAGTGGGTCTGGGACCTGCTGGTCGCTGGCGGGATCCCGCGGGGCGCGGCCCGCTGTGTGGCGGTGAGCGGGGCCGATGTGGCGCAGCACCACCGGGCAGCGATCCCGGCGGACCGGGTGGTGCGGATCCCCAATGGCCTGGATCTGGGCGAATTCGACCCCCTCCCGACTCGCGGCTCCTTTCGGGCCTGCCGCGGCCTGGGAACGCGACCCATCGTGGCCTACCTCGGCCAGCTCTCTCCGCGAAAGGGCGTCGCCCACCTGGTTACGGCCTTTGCCGACGGGGCGTTGGGGGAAGCGGTCCTGGTCATTGGCGGCAACGATATGGGCGGGCTGGCTGCTGCCAAGGCCGCTGCGGCTGGGACGGGCCGAGACCCGGGCTCCATCGTCTTCACCGGCGTGTTGGAGGGGGCCGAGCGCCTGGCTCTGCTGGCCGACGCGGATGTGCTGGTCTACCCGTCTACCGACGAGATCTTCGGCCTGGTGCCCTTCGAAGGCCTGCTCTGCGGGACGCCGGTGGTCGTCGGAGACGACTGTGGTTGTGGCGAGCTGATCGCCGAGGCCGGGGCCGGGCTGTTGGTGCGCCACGGTGACGTCGAGGGCTTGCGGGCCCGCATTCGCACGCTGCTGGCGGACCGTGTCGCGGCGCGGGCCATGGTGGCGCGAGGTCGCCGCTATGTGGTCGATCACCTGGGCTTTGATCGGGTCGCGGCGCAGCACCTGGCGCTTTACCAGCAGGTGTTGGGGCAACACGCGCCGCAGGCCGAGACCCACAGCAAAGAGGTGTACCGGTGAGTGAAGCGACCCAGCGGCGGGTGATCTGGGTGCTTCTGGCCGCCTTGGTGGTGTTGCTCTACCTGCCAGTGATCGACGCACCCTTCGTCTACGACGACAAGATCGAGGTCGTCGGCAACGGCACCTTGCGCGACCTGAACCAGTGGCGGGCGGTCGCCACCTACAATGTGTCGCGGCCGCTGCTGGTGCTCAGCTATGCGGTCGACTACCACCGCTTTGCGTTGATGCCCCGGGGCTACCACATCACCAACCTCGCGGTGATGGTGCTCTGCGTGGGGGCCGCCTTGCTCCTGGCCGAGGGACTCATGCGGCTGGGTCGACTGGAGCGACCCCTGCTGCGTGCGGGCGTGGCCGTGGGCCTGTGGGCGCTGCATCCCATGGGCACCGAGGCCATCACCTACATCACCGGGCGCTCCGAAAGCCTCTGCGCCCTGTTCAGCTTCCTCTCGCTGGGTGCCTTGGCCCAGGCGCTGTTGGCCGAGCGGGCCGAGCGCACGGGCACACCTTGGCGCGTGCTGGCCTTGCTCGCATTCCTCGCGGCCGTCACGTCCAAAGAGGTCGGTGCGATGGTCCCCGCCGTGGCGCTGGGACTGGAGCTGGCCTTCTCCAGACCAGGCGGTGGGCTTGGTGCGCGCATGCGGGCTGTGCGGTGGCTCTGGCTGGCGCCCTACGCCCTGCTGATCGCGGTCGCGTCCTGGTTGCGCTTTCAGCACGCCGCCAGCTTCTTCCCGCGAGAGGTGGACCGCCCCCTTGGCGTCCAGCTCCTGACCGAGGCCGAGGCCTGGCTGCGCTACCTTGGTCTCTGGCTGCTGCCTCGGGGTCAGACGATCTTCCACCACCTCGAGGACGTGACGCCGCTGTCTGTCCACGGGGTGGGGGTGGCGGTGGCCTTTGCCCTGATGCTGGCACTCGGCGTGCGCTGGGGGCGTCGTGTCCCGGTGGCCGGTTTCGCCCTGTTTGCCGGCGCGCTCTTCCTGTTGCCCAGCAGCTCGGTGGTGCCTCTCCAAGAGAGCATGGCCGAGCACCGCGCGTTTCAGACCGGGCTGTGGCTGTCCCTGGCCATCGTGGCCTCGGTGCCCGCCAGGCGGGGGCGCGTCGGCTTGGCGGTCGCGCTGGTGCTGGCGGTGGGCTTGTCCTGGCTGACCCACCTGCGGCACGGCGTCTGGTCCAGCGAGATCGGGCTTTGGCGAGAGGCCACACAGCGCCGGCCCCAGGTCCCTGCGGCCTGGTATGGGCTGGGGGATGCGCTGCGCTTCGATGGGCAATTCAGCCGGGCCGAGACCGCCTACCAGCACGTGATCGAGCTTGATCCCGACGCACTTGACGCCTGGAACAACCTGGGGATCACCCGAGCCAGCGTCGGCGACATTGACGGCGCTCGCGACGCTTGGATGACCGCGCTACGAAAAAGCCCTTCCTACTGCAAGGCCCACAACAACCTGGGCGTGCTGGCCGAGGGACAGCACGACTGGGACCGGGCGCTCTCCGAGTACGGCACGACCCTGGCCTACTGCCCCAACGACCCGCGCGCCCACCTGGGCATGTGTACGCTCCATTACGGACCGCGTCGCGACGTAGAGCGGGCCATCTACCACTGCGAGACCTTCGTGCGGCTGGCTCCGACCAGCGACCAGGCCGTCAGGGTCAAGGAGTGGTTGCTGGAGCTGACCTTCTAAGCCAGGCGGGGGCTACCAGGGCGTCGACCCAGGCCGGTCTGGCCCACCGGCCCAGGGCCTGCCCCAGGCGCAGCGCTTCGGGCACGCTGCCGCTGCGAATGGCATCGCGAAGGACTCGCCCGATGGGTCGTGGTCGCAGATAGAAGCCGACCCAGGCGGTGCGCAGGAGCCGGGCGAGTTGGTCGGGAGGCAGGTCGGTGATGGTGGCTCGGTGCAGGTCGCCGTCGACCGGGTTGCGCACCCCACCTGGAGCGCCCAGGGAGAGGTCTTGGGTGCTCGCGCGCCCATGGGTCGAGAAGAGCGGGGTCCCAGGCATCGCCGTGAGCGTCGAGAACTGGACGTAGGTCGCGCCGATCTCGTGGCAGAAGCGCACGGTGCGGAGGACGGCCTCCTGGTCCTCTCCGGGGGCTCCCAGGATCACATAGGCCAGGGTTCGCAGGCCCGCGGCCCTGGTGGCGGCGAAGGCCTGGCGGGTCTGGTTGATGGTCACGTCCTTGCGCAGCAGCGCCAGGGTCTCGGGGTTTCCGCTCTCGACCCCATAGGCGACCATGCTGCAGCCGGCGCGGCGCATCAGCGCCAGGAGATCGGCGTCAACGCTGTCTACGCGGCCCTCGCACTTCCACTCCAGATCCAGGCCGCGGCGCAGGATCTCCTCGCAGATCTCGACCACACGGCGACGCTTCAACGTGAAGTTGTCGTCGTAGAAGTTGACGAAGTGGATCCCCAGTTGGGCCACGATGTACTCGAGTTCATCGACGACATCGACCGCATCTCGGGCGCGCCAGCGGCTGCCGGAGACGCTCTTGTCGCAGAAGGTGCAGCGAAAAGGGCAGCCTCGGCTGGTGATCACGGTGGCCAGACCCGGGCGCGTGGCGAAGAGGTAGCGGTAGGACGCGTTGGGCAGCAGATCCCTGGCTGGCCAGGGCAGCGAGCCCAGGTCGGCGCGCGGGGTGTGGGCCACAAAGGGCTGTCCGGGGACCAGCGCGCCGGGTGGAGGCGGTCCCTGGGTGCCGTGATCCCACCACGACAGCAAGGCCACAGCCACGTCCTCGCCCTCTCCGATGACCGCCGCGTCAAGCGTGGGCATCTCGTCGAAGACCGCCTCTCGGATGGCGGTCGCATGGGGCCCTCCCAGGACGATGCGGCCGGCATGGGGCCGGGCCAGGGCTGCGGCGCGTGCCGCGATGTCCGACACGGGCGTCATCGTCGACAGGCCCAGCACTTCGGGGCGGGACCGGGCCATGTGGGCGGCAAACCGGTCCCAGGACCAGCCAAGCACGTAGGCGTCCAGCAGCTCTACCTGGTGTCCGGCCTGTCGCAGGGCGCTCGCGATGTAGGCAAGGCCGAGGGGCGGCACCGAGAGTCCAACATCTCGGGCGTCTCTGCGCGGCGGTCGAGCGAGGAGGACGTGCATGCCTTGCTGTACCCTGGGAGTGCCGTGGTGAGAGGGCTCAACCAGGCGTGTCCTGGGGCGCTTCGCAACGGCAGGCGGCGACCATGGCGGCTGCGCCTACCGAATCCACCGATCCGGCGACGAAGAAGGCGCCGATTCCCGCGACTCCGGCGGCCCCTGCCCCCAGGCAGGCTTCAGCGCGTCCTGCCGTGACCCCCCCCAGGGCCAAGACCGGGATGGTCGCGGTCCGGCAGTGGGCCCCGAGTCCGCCGAGTCCCAGCCTGGGCCGCCGGTCCAGGGGCTTGCTGGTGGGGGCGAAGACCGGCGACAGCAGGGCGTAGTTTGCCCCAAGGGCGGTGGCGCGTGCCAGGTCGGGGCCGGTGTGGCAACTCATGCCGAAGGGCACCGCCCCCGGTGGTCGCTGGCGAAGGTCCCAGGAGGCGGGCAGGTTCAAGCCCAGGCCGGCCCGACGGGCCAGGCTCATATCGTCAGGTCGCACCGGTCGTATCAGGACCTGGAGCCCGGCTGGGAGGCCCCGTGAGAGCACCTGGTCCAGGCCGTCGGGGTCTTCGACCAGGCGCAGAATCAAGCTGTCGACGCCCGAGGCCGCCAGGGCGGCGAGCTGGTCGACCCAGGGCCCCAGACTGGGTGGGCTGATGGCCAGTACGCGCGGGATCACCGCCCGATGAGACCGTGCAAGGGGGAGCTGGCTGTGGCATAGAGCTTCTTGTCGATGCGCCCAGCTTCGTAGGCGTCGCGCCCGGCCCTTGTCGCCAGGCGCATCGCTCGTGCCATCTTCAGCGGGTCTCGCGCCCCTGCGATGGCGGTGTTCATCAGCAAGCCGTCGACGCCCATCTCCATGGCCAGGGCGGCGTCGCTGGCCGTTCCCACTCCCGCGTCGAGGATGACGGGTACGGTGGCCTGCTCGAGAATGATCGCCAGATTGTAGGGGTTGCGGATCCCCAGACCGCTGCCGATCGGAGCGGCGAGAGGCATCACCGCGGCGCAGCCGATGTCGGCCAGGCGGCGGCAGATCACCGGGTCGTCGCTACAGTAGGGCAGCACCGTGAAGCCTTCCTGCACCAGGACCCGCGCGGCCTCCAGGGTGCCCTCGGGGTCGGGAAAAAGGGTGTCGGGGTCGCCGATCACTTCCAGCTTGACCAGGTTGGTGTCCAGCAGCTCGCGGCCGAGCATGGCGGTCGCGGTGGCGTCTTCGGCGGTGTAGCAGCCCGCGGTGTTGGGCAGCAGGCGAATCTTCTGGCGGTCGATGTAGTCCAGGATGTGCTGGCTGGCAGGGGCGGAGAGGTCAATGCGCCGCAGCGCCACGGTGACCATGGCGGTGCCGCTCTCTTGGTGACAGGCCCGCATGGTGTCGTAGCTGGGGTACTTGCCGGTCCCCACGATCAGCCTGGAGCTAAGCTGAAAGTCTGCGATTCTCAGCACACTGGACTCCGGTTCGTAAGGGGGTTGAGGGGCGGTTGGCAGGGGAGCTTTCGCGGCGAGCGGGCGCGCTCAGCGGGAACGTCTTATGCCGGGGGGCGTGCAGCGGGACCAGAAATTCCTGGAGCCCGGCCGTCGTTTCGGCTACACTGCCGTCGCCGCGTCCCGCGGCTCCTGATGGAGGATCCTCATGAACAAGACCTGGCTCGTTCTCGCGACCACTCTCCTGGCCTTCGGCTGCAGCACCAAGGATGACACTGGCGGTGGCACGAGTGCCGGCGACGCTGGTGCCACCGACGGCGGCGGTACCACGGCACCCCTCACCATGGACTGCGCCTGGGATGGCTCTGGCATCAGCGTCGACCTGGTGAACGGCGATAGTGCAGGCTACAGCTTCGGCATGGCCGAGACCGACTGTGGCGGCGACTGCTGGACCGGTGAAGACTGCCTGTACGGCTACACCCTCGGCGACGGCAGCGTCCTGTCCTACTGCCACCCGCTGTCCAGCACCGGTGGTTACCTGACCACGGTCGGCGACTCGGACCTGATCGTGGAGGGCAGCACGACCATTCTCGACCCCGCCACGATGTACATCACCTACTACCTCGAAGAGGTCTCGTCCGGTGACTGCTGGATCTGGGGCTATGACACGTCCTACTACGGCGGTGTCGGCTGTTCGGACCTCGGCCCTGGCTGCACTGGCGAGTGAGATCAGCGCTGCGCTGACGGCTTGACTTCGGTCCGGCCGACCCACGCGACCCGCTTGGCTGTGCCAGGCGGGTCGTCGTGCGTCTCGAGCCGGACCTATTCGGGGTCCACACTCACCGGCACGCGGTGCATGTCTAGCTCGACGCCGTCCGCGTCGTAGGACAGCCTGCCGTCCATCGGGCGGTCGGCCAGCCACCAGGGCTTTTCCGGGCGCAGGCGAATATCCACATGGTCCGGGTCCGCCCAGGCGGCGGAGACGGTGCCCGTGCCCTGGCCCTGCTGTCCGTTGATGTCCAAGGTGAAGCGACTGGTGGCCGTGCCCGCAAAGGGGCGGGAGAGGTCAGGCAGGGCTGGTGCGAAGCGCATCACGGTGACTGGCTGGGCGTGGTCGACCTGCCAGGCCTCGGCGCGTCTCAGACCGCCATCCACGAACACGTAGCGCAGGGTGATCACCGGGCCGTCGCGCAGGGCGATCAGGCAGGCGGTACCGTCATCCTCGGTGCCCGCCTGCACAGTCCAGCCCTCGGTCCCGTGGGTGGGCCAGCCGGGCTCACCGGTCGCCGGGTCGATGGGGTTGGCGCCGGGTCGGGTCAGGGTGAAGCCGCCGTCGCGTGCTAGCTGGCGCTGGCTGGCGACCATGACGCCGCCCTGCGCCTGCTCCAGCAGGAATTTCATCGGGTAGATGCCGAGCAGGCGCTTGATGCCCACATCGACGCCGCCGATGTTGACCGTGGCCTGGCGGGCTGGCCCGAAGCGTTGGAGGTCCAGCGCGACCGCGGTCGACTGCCGGCTGTGCCCCATTGTGCTGCCGTTGCGTTTGTGTGGGGGCTTGCGGTGGACCCGCCCGGTGACGCGGACATCGACCGGCTGGCCGTCCCAGTTGGTGTAGGCCACGCTGAGATCGACATCGCGACCGCTGGACTGGTCATCGACCCGGACGGCCCCGCGGCGCCTGGGTACCGCGGCCTCGGGAACCCAGCTTTCGATGTCGTCGACATCGGCGATGATGGTCTGGACGCCGGTGGGGCGGGCGTCCTTGGCCAGCCACAGCGGGCCGCTGGGCAGGTCGACCCTGGCGTACTCGTGCATGTCCCAGTCGTCGTGCTTGCTGACCAGCACGACGTCCAGCCCGTAGAAGAGGCCGAAGATCTGGACTGGGATCACGGGCATGTCGACCCGCGAGGGGCCGGTGTAGGTCACGGTCGCCGGGCTGGGGGTGGCGAAGTTCGCCAGGTCGGCGGCGTTGAGCACGGCCTTGCCCGGAAGGTAGCGTCTCACGCCGCATCCAGAGACCAGCAGGACAATGGGGGGAGTAGCCAAGAGGACAGCCAGGAAGACAGCGCGCATTCGGCACCTTATCGTGGCTGTCGCGGCGACGTTCCGCCTCAGCCTGGACTCTTCTCCGTGCGATCATCGGCCCCTCCTTTCCACCGGCTCGTCGGCCGCCTGCTGCTTGGCTGCTCGCTTGCGGCTGGCGGTGTGGCCTGCTCGCCGGGGAGTGTCTCGCTGGACTTGAACCAGCCGGCTCTGGAGGACCTGCACTGGGCCTGGGGCGACCTGCACGCCCACTCGGCCTGGTCCTACGATGGCTGCGAGCGGCCAGACGCGGGCTGCACCCACGACATCAACGGACCGGGCGCGGGTTTCTTCGATGAGGCTGCAGAGGCAGGCTTGGACTTCGCCGCCCTGACCGATCACGCCGAGGCGGATCTCTACCGCTTTGGCCCCGACGATCTCCACCCCGACGGCGCGGAATACGACATCTGGCAAGGCCAGCAATACCTGGCGGTGGTGGCCGACGGCGGGCCGGTCCTGCCGCTGCTGGGCTACGAGTGGACGGCGGCGCGCGACGACTTCAATGAGAATGGGCCTGGCAGTCATCGCACCGTGATCCTGGGGTCGACCAGAGCCTGCGACGCCTACCGAATCTCGGGCAAGGCCCTGCCGGACGGGGAATTCGTACCCGACGTGGGAGATCGAGCATTTATCGAGGGGGACCGGCCGGTCGTGCGCACGCCGGCCGAGCTTT
>JAADHA010000483.1:13684-14107 GCA_013152105.1 Oligoflexia bacterium
GCCGCCTTCACTCCCGGCTGCGAGCCGGTCCGCTGGGTCACCTTCGCGCATCACCCGGCCTACATCAATCCCCAGGCGACAGACTGGTCCTTGTTGCAGAACGCCCCGCTGGTCGAGCACGTGGTGGAGATCTACTCCGAGCACGGCAGCTCCGAGTGCTGGGATGACTCGCTGGAAGGCTGTGGCTGGGCGTTCAATACGGCCCAGGGCTACCACCCCCAGGGATCGATTCAGGCGGCGCTGGACCATGGCTACCAACTGGGCTTTGTCGCGGGCACAGACAGTCACGACGGCCGCCCTGGCAGCATCGAGGACGGCCCCAGCCACGTCGCTCACTGGCGGGACGGCCTGGAGGGTGGTCCCCAGGTCCAGTTCACCGGTGGTGGGGTCACGGGCTTGTTGGTCACGCAGCCGCTGGATCGG
>JAADHA010000386.1 GCA_013152105.1 Oligoflexia bacterium
GCTGTGGCGTATGCGGCGAAAACGGGCCTGCCGCGAGCACCCTTCCACCTCCACCACCTGGGCCTGTCGGCGCCGGACCTGGCGCCCCCGCGTATCGATCCACCGGGCTGGTGGCCGCATGTGCTAGAACAGCCGGCATGAGCTGGTTCGAGCGTCAAGTCCAGGGTCGCGCCGAGCAGGATGTGCTTGCTGACCATGCCCGCTACCTGCGTGCGGCGGGGGTGGACCGCGCCCTGGACAAGCTGGCTGGTCCCTACGGCCTGCGGCGCTTCATGGTGGTCTTCTGCGCTCGTCCCGTGGGGGGTGGGCGCCACACGGTGGACATCGTCGAGATCGTCGCGATGCCCCTCGCCGCTGGCGGAGGACCGCCCCCTCCCGACCCCAGCGGTGATCTCGTGCCGGCCCTGGCTGGCGCTCTGACCCGCCTGTACGCCAACATGGCGGTGGGACCGGACTGGACCCGCGGGGTGCTCGGCTACGTGCGCGACTCGCGCGGTCGCACCCGACTCTTCCCGCTCTTCGACGAAGACAGCGATGCGGCCCGGCTCGATGGCCTCCCCGTGCCTCCCGGACCGGGCCATCCCCTGGAACAGCCGGCCTACGCCCGCTTGTTGGCGACCTGGGAGTCACGCATGGCCCAGGTCCACAACCGGACGGCGCGGGTGCGACCGGACTGGGACCTGTGGACGGTCGACGATGACGCGCTGACCTTGTGCTACGACCCGGTGCCCGAGACACCGGACCAGCAAGGGGCTCAGCAGTGGAAGGACCGTCGGCGCTTCCGTTGCCACCCCTTGGCCAGCTTCTTGCCGGCGCGGCAGCGCTTTCGGTGGCAGACCGACCGCCGTCCCGGTGGTACCCAACCATTTGCCCAGGCTGATCTGGTGGCGGACTGGGCCGCGGCCCATGAGCTGGCCCTGATGAGTGCCGCCTGGCTGGGGGCGGCTTGGCTGTTCACTGGCGAGATCGGTGATCGCGGTGAATTGCTCTATGCCGCGGTGTTCGGTGACCCTGCACTGGGCCAGGGCTGAGACCGCGGTCGCTCAGGGCACGACGATCTCGCCGCCGTCTTCTGTCCAGCGAGTCCAGGACCCGACATAGTTGCTGGCGGTCAGGCCCAAGGCGTCGAGGACCATGAAGGTGTGGCCCGCTCGGACCCCGCTGCGGCAATAGGTGACGACGGGCTGTTCACCGGTGATCCCCAGGTCGGCGTAGAGCGAGCGAAGCTGGTCTTCCGGGAGCAGGGTCTGGTCTGTGTCGAAGACCGTGTTCCACTCCAGCCACGTGGCACCAGGGATGTGACCGGCCTGCCACTCAGAGTCCGAGCGGACATCGAGGATCGGGCCCGACCAGGTCTCGACATCCGTGGTGTCGGCGTAGACGCTGTCGTCGGCCGAGGCGATGTAGGTGGTGGCGCCCGGTCCCGAGCCGGTCTCTGGAGCGCCGCCAGACGCGACGTAGGCCTGCCAGCCGCCGTCGAGGACGCGCACGTCGGGATGCCCCAGCCAGCGCAGGGCCCAGTAGACATTGCCGTCGTCGCCATAGCCATCGGGTCCGCTGCCGTAGACCACGACCGGTGCATCGCTGCTGATCCCCTGGTCACCGAACACGGTCGCCAGTTCGTCCCGGGGCAAGGCATCCCAGAGGCCATCGGCGCTGGTCCCGGTGAGCTGTGTCCAGTGGACATTGGCCGCGCCAGGTACGTGCCCGGCGTCGTATTCCTGGGCGGTACGGGCGTCGATGATCTGCGCATCACCGAGCTCTGTGACGACCACCTGGGCCCAGGGCGCGTGGTCCACACCCTGGATCGACTGACCACAGGCGACGATGAACAGCACGGGAAGGAAGGCTGTGGCTGGCACGAGAGATTTCGGTTTCGAGGTGGCTGGCATGGGTCACTGACGCCGCGACACGGTACTAGGATTCATCCGCGTGAATTGTGACCTGGTGAATGCCCAAGCGAAGCATGCCGGAAGCGGGGCGGCGCTCGATCACACCGGCAGCGCGGATCATGCCGGCCACGGCGAACTGGTTGCGCAGGCGGTGGATGGCCGCGTGGAGCGCGTTGGGGGTGAGCTGGAGCGCCTGGGTCATCTCGTCCTGGTGCAGCCAGCCCTGCTCGTCCCGGGGCAAGCCGTCGGCTCCATCGTGCTGGCGCGCTTGGGCCAGCAACAGCAGCAGTTGGTGGCTGCTGCGGGCCCCGACTGGCACCAGCCCCTGCTGGAGCATCAGCCAGGCATTGGCTTCATGGCCGCCCGGCCCCAGGTGCAGCTCCAACTGGGCAGTGCGGGGCGACGGCGCTGTCTCGACGTTGGGGATCGTCTGAAGGGGGATCGCGGGCAGGTAGAGGGTCCAGATCCGCTGGTCGACGACCACCTGGTGCCGCGAAGTGATGGTCTTCGGGCTGGCGTCGCTCTTGAGCACCCACAGGCCGTCGCGGGTCTGGTAGACGACCACCTGGGGATCGTCGAGGTCCGGCAGCGACAGGACGCCATCGATCGCGGTCACCATCGCGCCGTCCGTTGTCTCGGCGAGGGCGACCGGCGGGGCACTGGTGAGCAGGGTCCAGGTGTTGGAGCGGCGTCCGACCGCGATGACGCTGCCGTCCTGGAGCGGAAGGGGCTTGCGGGCTTGCAGGCGTTGGCCGTCCAGCCAGGTGCCGTTGCGGCTGCCGAGGTCTTCGAGCAGCCAGCTTGCACCATCCCATCGGATCTCGGCGTGGATCCCGGACACATGTCGGTCCGCGTCGTGGAGACGACAGGTCGGCGCCCGGCCGATGACCTGTGTCGTGATCAGCGGGCGGGCGCCTTTGGGGTCGCCGTCGCGTTCGAGCAATGCCATCGTCGTCCTTCCTCAACTCCGGCGCCGTGGCGCTGCCATGGGCTTCGGGCCCCCGATCATCGCACAGGGCGAGGGCAAGAAGTACGAAGATATCGACATCGTACGCGAGCGCTAGGGCATCTGCGAGGCGGCGCTGCGGTCCAGTTCGTGGCCCGATCGGAAGGACTGGACCCTGGCATCCTGGACGAAGCAAGGATCCGCGGCGGCGCGGCGCTTGACGCCGACATCCAGTTCGCGCCAGATCGTCGCAGGGATGGATCCGTCGGCACGACGCCACCAGATCCGCAACTCGCGCGCCAGCGGGTCGTGTAGAAAGTCGACGGGGCCCTTGTGGACGAGAGCACCCGACGCATCGTGTACTCGCACACCGATCATGGGGCGAAGGGTGCCGTCGTGGGCGAGGGCCTGGCGCTGGGTGTGCGAGCGCGCGTGTCGGAAGGACACGGTGCCATCCTCGGGGCTCAGGCCGAGATCGGCCAGGTCCGCCATGAGCTGGGCGTGAACGACTCGGCGCAGGTTGGGGCCCCAGTCCTGGCTCACCTTGTAGTTCTTGCCCAGGTCGGCGGGGTGGGGACCGGGAGCTGGGCGCTCGGGCATGGGGAGGGATGCTTTGGTGGAGACGTCCCCAGCCGCGTTCTGAACCGCTGTGTTGTCCGAACCGGTCCCCAAGCGCCTGAGGGCCTGGTCGAGGGTCTGTTGGGGCAGGGTCCCCGCGGCGGCGTGGGTCGCGTCCGGCAGGACCGACAAATCACCCGGAGGGAGGGGGAAGAAGTGGGTCTTGGGACCCCGGCCGGGCACGACATGGGGCGCGATGGCCTGGGCGAGTTCGTCGCTGGTCAGGATCTGCGGCCCACCGACGTAGATGGTCCGTCCGGCGACCAGTGTGGGCAGGTTGTGCATCACGACGCGCGCGGCGTCGACCCGCGACAAGGGCGTGTACTGCGAGGAGCGCGGCACCGGGCGGGGACGACCCCCGTCGGGCGGGCGGACATGGCCCTCGATGACTTCGTCGTGAAAGCAGGCGAAGCGCATCATCGACCAGCAGCCCTGGGCGCGGCGCACCCAGCGGTCCAGGTGGAAGGCGCGGCGGTTCAGCTTGCTGGGGCTCCACCGGTAGCCACCGGCAACCGACAGGTAGAGGGCCACCTGGGCTCCGGCATCGGTTGCCGCCTGGATGCAGTGGACACCGGCGTGATCGCCATACAGCGGTGCACCGGGACCCGCGACCCGAGCGTCGATGGCGATGATGACCTGGCGGGCACCCACCAGCACGGGCGCAAGGGAGGCGGGGTGGTCGGGGTCCGCGTAGCAGACCTGCTGGACATCGACGATGTCGTCGAGAACGCCGGTGTCCCGGTCGTCACGGCAGACCGGACGCACTTCGCGCCCGGCGGCCATGGCCTGTTTGACCAGCTCGACGCCGATGCGTCCATTCGCTCCGATGATGACCAGCATAGCGGGCATGCTCCATAGCGCGCGTGGGAGCCTACGATATCCCATGGTGCTGGCATGAGCAGCGCTGCCTGTGTCACCGAGGGTGATGTAGACGGCCCACGGTGCGCTAGACTGCGCACCATGCAACGCAAGCTCCGTGTCGCCGTCGTCAGCCTCTACGCCTTGGAAAACAACGGCGTGCGCCACATCGCCAGCTCCTTGCGCCAGGCCGGGTTCACAGTGACCGAGATCTACTTCAAGGACTGGGTCAACAACAGTTTCCCCTGGCCGCAGGAAGTCGAGGTCCAGGACCTCATCGAGCTGCTGCGATCGCGGGGCATTCAGTGGGTCGGTTTCAGCGTGCGCGCCAGCGCCTTTCATCGCCTGGCCAAGTACCTGACAGAGCGAGTTCGTCACGCCCTGGGCGTGCCGATCCTGTGGGGCGGGATGCACCCGACCTTCGTCCCGGACAAGGCCATCGAGATCGCGGACGCCATCGCCATCGGCGAGGTCGACCACGCGGTCACGGACTTCTTCACCCGCATCGACGAGGGACGGGATCACCGCACCACACCCAGCTTCTGGGTGCGTGAAGGCGATGTGGTCCACAAGAACGACCTGGCTCCGCTGGTCGACCTGGACGACATCCCTTTCCGCGACTTCCAGACCCAGCAAGACAAGTTCCACGTCGAGGCCGGCAAGGTCAGCCAAGGTGACCCTTTCATCGACAACCCCGAGTACACCTTGCTCGCCAGTCGGGGCTGCCCCTACTGGACCTGCACCTTCTGCAGCAACACGATCACCAAGCCTCTCTACGAAGGCAAGGGCAAGGGCTATCGGATCCGCTCGGTCGAGTCGGTCGTGTCTGAGCTCGAGCAGGCCAAGACCCTGTGTACCAATATTCGCGTGGTCCGCTTCGACGACGAGGTCTTTCCCATTCGCAAGACCTGGATCGAGGAATTCGCCAAGGCCTGGCCTGCCCGAGTCGGTCTGCCCTTCGAAGTGCTGGTGGACCCTCGAATGGTGTCCTACCAGCCCCTCAAGCTCTTGAAAGAAGCGGGTCTGCGAGCGGTGTGCATGGGGATCCAGGCCAACGACCGCGTGAACCAGACCTTCTACAACCGCCAGACCACCAACCAGCAGATCATCGACGCCCAGACGATCTTCCGAAGGGTCGGGATCACGGGCAACCTCCAGCTCATCTGGGACGACCCGGTCAGCACCGAAGAAGACAAGGACCAGCTCTTCCATATGCTCATGGATCTGCCCCGTCCCTTCGAACTCTTTCTTTTTGGTCTCACGATCTACCCGAACACGCACCTCGCTCGCCGCTTGCTGCGCGAGGGGCGCATCACCACCGCTGACATCGAGGGCATCAACACCCACGCCTTTGAACAGTTCCGGATCGACCTGTCCTATCCGCGCCCGGCAGCCGACAAGCGCTGGCTGGCGCTCATCGTGTTGCTCAACAAGAGCTTCCTGCCCAAGTCCTTCATCTGGAAGCTCTACCACTCGGCCCGCTTCAAGCGTGACCCGGCTGCGCTGGTCGCCTTCGCCCAAGCCGTGAACCTGGTGAAGATGGCGGGTGTGGCCGGTGAGATGACGATGCGGGGTGAGATGACCCCGCTGCTCATCAAACGATGGTTCAACCCGCGCTCCCTGGTAACAATGTAGGAACCTGGAGAAGCTACGATGTCAACAGTCGCTCCTCGACAGGACGGTCCCGCGCGCTTGCTGCGGCGCCGCGTACGCTTCTGGCGCAACATCGCCATCAGCGCGGCCCTGCGGCGGGTCGATCCCGACTGGGTGCCGCGACCCCACGCTGGCCACATGATCCTGACCTTCCGCTGCAATTTGCGGTGCGATAGCTGCGCTAGCTGGCAGGTCAAGGAACACAATGACCTCAGCACCGATGAGTGGCTGGGCGTCTTCCGACAGCTTCGCAGCCTCGACGTGGTGAAGATCCTCGGCGGCGAGCCCTTTGTGCGTCCCGACATCGTCCACGTCCTGGCTGGTGTGCGCGAGATCATCGACCCCTACGTGATGCAGCTCACGACCAACGGCATGTTGACGTCGCGGGTGGTCGACGCGATCGAGCAGGTGGCCTGGCCCGGTCTACAGCTACGGATCAGTATCGACGGGCTGGAGCAGACCCACGACCAGGGCCGCGGCGTGCAGGGGAGCTGGCGCCAGGTCATGGCGACGGCGCGGGCGGTGGCCGATCTGAAGGCGCGGCACGGCTTTCACTTCGGCATCAATTTCTCGGTCACCGACACCAGCCTGCGCGAGCTGGACGCGATGGTTTCCTTGGCCAAGGAGCTCGGCGCCGACTTGATCCCGGGCGTCTGCGTCGACCCCTTCCTGGTCGGGACCCGGCCGCCAGAGGTCTGCACGCCTCGGGTCCTCTACGTCGACGACAAGGGGGCCGCCCTCAAGGCGATCGCCGACAGCCGCGTCGGCTCTCATGCCCAGCTCAACGGCTTGGACAACCTTCTGTTCCGGCTGTCGGTTCAAAAGACCTTCCAGCGTGAGCTGCACGGCAATATCCACCAGTTCACCTGCCGCGAGCTGCGCGACTTGCTGTACTTGCTGCCCAACGGTGATGTCGTGCGCTGCGGCCTGGACCACCGTCCGGTCGGCAATGTGCGCCAGCAGTCCTTCGACCAGATCTGGTTCGGGGATACGGCCCGGGAGCACCGCTGCCGGGTCGATGCGTGCCCAGGCTGTCTACAGGCCAGCGTGCAGATCATGAGCCGCGCCTATGCGGGAGAACTCCGAGCCTGAAGCGTCCTACTTCGCTGTGTCGCGAACCTTGAGGTAGGTCGGCAGCTTTTGGCCCAGCCAGTCGGTGTAGGCGTCGACGCCGGCGGCTTTCAGGTGGACATCATCATCGAAGAGCGTGGCGTCCAGATCAGGGGTCGGGAGGACCACGACCCCGGTGGACTTGGTCAGGTCGTGAATCCCCGCGGCGAGCTGCTTGCGTGCCTGGGGCTGTTGAGCGCCGGCCTGGTCGGGGCGAAGGGGCAAGGGCATCAGCACCACCGCCGAGCCCTCGGCCTGAGCTTGTGTCACCAGGCGCCGCAGGAAGACGACTGATGGGTTGGCATCGGTCCACGGGTCGGAGCTTGTCGGGTGCATTCCCTTTACGACGCGAAGACGCGCCTGGCGCAGATCCTGCGGGGGGGCCATCCCCAGCGCGTGCCAGAACATTCCAGCCAGGAAGGGGCGGTATCGCCACAAGGCGGACAGCTTCTGGAGGCGCAGATCCAGCTTGCACTCGGTGGTGTCGCAGGCGGTCTCGACCAGGTCGTCCATGTCCCCGGGTCCGACCAGATCGAGGGTCTCGCTCTCCCAGGGCGTGGTCGGCTCGGTGAGATCGAAGCGCCCGTAGGCGATGATCAGCGTGTCGATCTTGTCCTTGGGAAGGCGGTTCTTCCACGCCAGGTACCACTCGACTGGGGTGGTCGCGGCGGCCCCCAGGTTGTCCACCTTCCAGGGGTCGGGCAGCTCGGCATTGAGGCGGTCGAGGACGATGTGCTGGGCGGACAGACAGGTACCCAGGATCACGGCGTGGTGGTGGTCGGGGTCGAGATCGAGCTGCGAGGCCAGGGTAGCGAGTTGGCCTGGGGTGTGGACACGCTTGAGCAGGGCACGGTCGCCCAGGATCAGGCCGATGACTGCGATGCTGGCTGCCAGGACCACACCCAGCATCCAACGAAGGGTCGGCCTATCCTTGGTCACCCGCGGCCTCGTCCGGGGGCGTCGCGGGCACCGGGACCGGCGGCGCACCTTCAGGCGGCGGACCGACTGGCTGCGCACCTTCAGGCGGCGGACCGACTGGCTGCGCACCTTCAGGCGGCGGACCGACTGGGCTGGCGGGCCATCTGCTGGCGGCACGATCGCCCCTTCGCCCGTCGGGGCGGTTGGCGGTACGTCCGCGTTTCCGGGGTGCGGACCGCCTGGCGTGAGATCGCCCAGGTCGGGGTCGTCGACCAGCTTCAGGTCGATCCCGGTGATATCTTTGTCGCTGATGGTGATGGAGTCGGCGGTGCGAGCGGCGGGGTCATCAGAGGATGGGCCGTCCTTGGCGACATCCACAAAGCCCACGATGAAGACATTGCCCAGCTTGGCGGGGGCCTTGACGGTCCAGGGGCCGAGGGCATCGACGGTCATGGTGTGCTGGAGGCCGCCCAGGGTGTCAGCGCCCAGGAAGTCCAGTCGCAGCGCGCCAGTCTTGGAGCCGTCGTAGCTGAGCGTGCCGGAGATGGTCACCTGGTCACCATCGTAGGTGTCCCAGTCGGTGGCCGGCGTTTCGGACTTGTTGCCGGGGGCAGCGGGTCCAGCGCCAGCTTGCCCGCCGCCCACCTGTCCTGCCGGAGGAGGGGCATTCTTGGGCATGCCCGTGGTTGCGGAGGGATCCGGGCAGCCCGAGAGCACGGCGAGGGCGAGGATGAGGAGGGGACCGATGCGAGCGGCAGGCGTGTACATCGATGGTGACCTTGTCTGTAGGGGAAGGCGCGGTTCTGGCTGAGCCCAGGAGTCGATCTCTGCGAAGCTAATCTATGGCGTCGGGCGCGCCCACGCGACCAGGCGAGCCCAACTCGATGCCTGCACCGAGGACAGCGTCTGGACTCCCTCGGGAAGCGACCTGGTGAACTGAGTATCCGGGTTGCGGATCAGTCGTGGTGGCGGCCCGACCAGCAGCAGCGTGATGCCCCCGCACGGTGGCAGGGAGGTCTTGGGGCGAGCCCACAAGTTGTCATCCACGCCATGGAGTGCTGCCTGCGCCATCAAGGCGCGATCCTCGACCATCGACAGGCTGGGCACTTGCAGGACCACGCCCTCGCAGTTGGCGTGCCTGGGCTTGCTTGTCCAACGCGAAGTGATGGCCGCGACGGTGTCCCGAGCGGCCCCCTCCCAGTCGTCAGTGACGGGAGCCGGTGCTTGTCCCCAGCGCGTCGGAAACCGCCACAAGGTGCCGTTGTCCACGGCGTTGTAGACGACCTCTGCGCCAGCCAGCGGTGAGAATTCTTGCCCCGCCACGGCCAGCCCAAACAAGGCCAGCCCCGCGGCCGGCAGCAAGACCCTTCGACCGAACCGGTGCGCCCCGAGCGCGGCGCTCAGCCCGATGGCGACCAGGGGCCCGATGACCATGTAGTACTTGGGGTCGATCGGGAGGGTGCGAGACAACAGGTAGGTTCCGACGGCTGCCGCGCCCAGGCTTTGGACCAGGCAACGCATCGACCGTGCCGCGGTGCGTCGCTGGTCGCTCACCCAGGCCAGCACGACCATGCACAAGCCGGCGGCCAACACCCAGCCCGCGATGGGGACGGTGTCCTCGACCGCGTAGAGCGCGTAGGCATGGGCCTTTGGCCATCCCGCCGCCCACACCGCGTTGATCGCCTCGCGGTCGATCTTCTGCCAGGCCGCGGCGACTCCCCACCACAACCAGGCCACGACCAGGGTCAGCGCGGCGTGCGCCCCCAGGGCCACGCAGGTCCCGCGGCGCAGTCCTCGCCAGACCGCGCTCCGCCGACCGCTGGGGATGATCGTGGCGACCACCAGCAGGACCGTCGTCGTGATGGCCAGGAAGCGAAGCTGGGGCCAGGGCATGGTGATCGTCGTGGGCCGATGCAGGCGCAAGGCCCAAAGCTGCAAGCCCCACCACCACAACGACCCCGCGCTGAGAGCGATCGGCAGCAGGGCCACGGGCGTGCGAAAAACCAGGACGAGCGCCCACAGGGCCATCGGGGCCGCCAGCCAGATCAACAGCGAGTACTTGGTCAGGACGACCAGCCCGATGCCGATCCCGGTCGCCAGCGAGGGGAGGGGACGCCGAAAGCCGTCGGACCACCACACAGCCCCCAGGGTCGCTATCACCGCGGCGGTCGCCGGTCCGTCCAGCAGGAACTGGCGGTCGACCTGTATTACCAGCGGTGCACGGAGTACCAGTAGCCCGGCCACCAGGGCCCCAGCCGGGCCGCCACCTCCTCTTGCCGCAGCCCAGGCGCAGGCCGCTACCAAGCCGCCGGCGGCGATCGCCATGAAGACCTGCAGGTCGTCGAAGGTGGCGCCTTGGTGGATTTGGGCCCAGGCCAGCCCCAGGTAGACCAGCGGCGGAAAGGGCTCATTGGGAGGGGATGTCGCCGTGCCCGCGGGCAATACATGCCACCAGTGCGCCCAGCGTGCCGCGATCATGACGTGGCCGGGCGCGTCGCCGACTGGCAAGGCGTGGTCGGCCGCGGCCCAGGCCATGTGGCGCGCGGCTGCCCAACAAGCAAGTGCCATGGCCAGGCCGATGGATGCCAGGTGGGACAGTGTGGGATGTGCGCCTTTTTCCACCACCGGTCGGCGGAGGTGGGGTGGGACTCTGGACGAGGCGGGAGGGCGTGCAGACATGGTTACGGTGGCGCAGCCTACAGCAAGATGCCGTGGTGTCGGTGCCTCTCCTGGCCCCGCTTGTCCTGGCCCCACGGCGGGCCGGCACCAGGCTCTGGAGCACATTGTGGCCGCTTCCCAGTCCCTCGCGCGCAAGCTGAGCTTCACTTTTGTCGCGGTCGTGCTGGCCTTGGCGCTGATCGAGGGTGGATGTGCGCTGCTGGAGCGGACCGTCGTCAAGCTGCAGCGCACCATGCCCACCCCGGGACCCAGCAAGCAGCACTACTCTCAGATCGACGTACCCGAGGGCGTCCACCTCGCGATGGTCGAGGATGCGACCAAGCGGTGGGGGCTCAAGCCCGGCAGCGTGCAGGCCGTCGGAAACACGCAGCACCGGGTCAACAGTCTGGGGCTTCGCGGTCCAGAGATCTCGGCGCGGGCGCCCGACGAGCTTCGCATCTTGACGCTGGGTGACAGCACGGTGTACGGCGATGGGGTTCAAGATGACGCGGTCTTCAGCCACGTGGCCGCGGAACAGTTGACCGCCGCCTGGCCGTGCACGGTGACGGATGTGATCGGGGCGGTGCCTGGGTACGACTCGGGTCAGTCCCTGGTGCGCCTGCGCGAGATAGTGGACCAGGTCGATCCACAGTGGGTCGTAATCGGGACCATCTGGAGCGACATCTACAAGGACGGCGGGCATCCGCGCGACGACTTTGTCGACCTCGCCGCGCTGCGCACGCCGCTCCGACGTCTGGCGACCTACCGGGTCGGGCGCACGCTGTTGGCGCCTTTTCTCAGCTCGCAAAAAGTCCGGTGGATCGCCTCGGGCAAGGACATCCCCGACCCGAAGGGGGGCGGGCGCTCCCGGGTGCTGCTCTCCGAGTACATCGAGAACCTGCGGGCCCTCGAGCGCGAGTCTCGCGAACACGACGCCCAGGCGGTCTTCCTGGCGCTCCCCGCGCCAGTGGACCTCGACGATGTGCAGGTACCTGAGACCATCCTGGACTACCGGGCGGCGATGCGCCTGGTGGCGAAAGAGACCGGCTCACCCTTCGTGGATGGTCCGGCCTGGCTGCGGGATGAACAGGCGACGGTGGCCGTGTTCGCCGACCAGGTCCATCCCAACGCCCTTGGCCATGCCCTCATCGGCCACGCCTTGGCCGAGACCCTGTTGGCCCTGCCGCGTCCGCTCAGTTGCGGGGACGGCTCGCCCTGAAGGTCGCAAGATCCGCTTCTTCCTGGTCGTACTTGGCCAGGTTTCTGTCGATGAGTTGGTCGGGATCGTGGCCCTTGGCTTGCAGTGCGGCGCGGATCACTCGGTCCATGATCTCAAATTTATCATCGAGGAAGGCCCCCACGCGATCAGGCGGGTAGGTCGTGTGAAAGTCGACGACGATGTCCAGGGCGTGCTGAAAACCCAGCACGCAGATCGGCTGAAAGCCCTGGTGACTGCGGCGGCGGCCCCAGCCCGGTTCGACGTCGTGTTCCTTGAGGATGCGCCGCTCTTCGTTCTTGTTGATGCCCAGGTCCAACAGGGGCGCGTTGTAGCGAATTCCGTAGCGTGCGTAGTTCTCGATGTTCTTCTGGCGTGTCACGCCCATGGACATCACCGCGTACTCGCCCCCCACGCTGCTGCAGATGAAAGCGTTGGTGACGTTGTTCTCCAGGCTGTGCAGGATCGTGTGTGCTGCCATGGACTGCTGGCAACCCAGACAGCACACCCAGTGCCCCCTGTAGTGCAGGGCGTCGCGGATCATCTTCTTGAAGCCGACTTCGTTCCAGACCGCGGTCAGATCGATGAGGTGGTGTTCGTAGGCATTGGGGCCCAGGACCCGGTCCAGGTCGGCGTTGTGGCGACGACTCCACTCGTTGAAGAACGCGCCGTACCGGTGTTCATAGGTCAGCAAGTGGGCGCGGCCCTGGCAGACAAGTCCCAGGTAGATCGCCACCGCGACCGAGTCCAGGCCCCCCGAGTACAAGACCGAGAAGTCCTTGAGACAGGAATATTCGTCATAGGTCAGCGGCATGTTGAACGACGTCCCTTGCGAGCTTGGAGGCTATCTTGGCGCGGGTGGGATGAGCGTGCAATCTTCAGGGCCCAGGGTGATCCTCGGCAAGGCTTGCACATCCCGGGGGCTGGGGGTCGGACT
>JAADHA010000170.1 GCA_013152105.1 Oligoflexia bacterium
GCGATCAGGGGCAACACGATACCGAAGGAAGTGGCGGAAGACCAGGAAAAGGCTGAACAGCGAATCTTCGAGCACTGCCGCCACGTGCGGACCGGTGCTGGCACTCCGGTCGGGGAGATCGTCACGACGATCCCTGTGGCCGACTTGCCCCAAGCGAAGCACGCCAAGGTCGTTGACGCCCAGGCCCAGCACAGTGGCACGGCTGAGCAACTCTGGGAGAAGCTGCTTGATCCGCAGGGCGCCGCCCTGACGGCGGCCGAGGTGAATCAGGTGAAGGCCGCGGTTCAGATCGGCCAACTGTCCCTGGCAGAGCCTCAGATGATCTCGCATCTCCAGACAGCGGTTCGGTCAGGATCGTCCGACGAGCCCGACCTCGGTCTGCTGGCCGAGAAGAGCGAGAGCGACTGGGCGACGCTCATCTCCGACACGCTCCAGATCGTCCCGGAAGGCCTCACCGCCGACCCGGAGGATCCGGCAAGCGCCAAGCAGCAAGCCTACGCCGCCCACCTGTTTCGGACGGTAGAAGCCCTCTACCCCACCCGCAGAATTGGCGCCCGGCTTGACACCGAGTTTTCCGGAGAGGAAGAGAGCAACATCAAAGCCTTCCTCGCCCAGAACAAGACATTCTGCTTCCAGCACAGTGATCTCCAAACCTACCTGCTCGAGAACTCCGGAGCGATCGACGGCCTCGGTGACGCTGCGGTCATCAAGGAGCAGGTGCTCAAGTGGCAACGGGTCTTCCGTTGCTTGCCACCGGGTAAACGGCTGGACCCCCTGCGAGCCCTTCTCGCCGCGGGTGTCACCTCGGCCCAGAGCATCGTCAAGATGGGGTACGCATCCTTCATGGACAGGCTGGCGCCCGATCTCGGTGGACCCGCCAAGGCCATTCAGGTCTGGAAGACGGCCATCGAAAGAGCGACGACGACCCAGCTCTTCATGGCCGGGGCCTCAGACAGCATCACCGGCGCGACGATCCCAGGGGCCACGCCCAACAACAGCTCGGAGCAGTCGTCTTGGACCCAGATGTTCGGGAACACGAGCTTCTGCCAGTGCGAGCACTGCGGATCGGTCCACGGCCCAGCAGCGTATCTGGCTCACTTGCTGGATTACCTCGCAGAAGGACCGCGCAATACCAGCAACAAGAGTCCGCTTCAGGTGTTGCTGCACCGCCGACCAGACATTGAGCACCTCGAGCTTTCCTGCGTCAACACCAACACCCTGATGCCCTACATCGACCTCGCCATTGAGGTCATGGAAAACACGGTCGCGCCTCTTACGCTGCAATCCCAATGGGAGGCCTTGCAGACGACTCGGAGTGCCGACGAGCTGGCGGCGATGCCTGAGCATGAGAATGCGGCGGCCTACGCCACGCTCAAGGCTGCACCGTATCCTTGGCGGCTACCCTTCGACAAGGACCGCGAAGAGGTATGGCCCCTCCATCGACATCTCGGGTATTCGAGGGCGGAGTGGCGTCGGGTTCTGAGTGGCTACGCCCAGGAGAGCGAGGCAGGCGCCGCGTTGGACCAACTTGGTGTGAGCGAGGTGGAAAGACGCCTGATGTTCGGGCTCGACCTCACATCTTACGTGGACACGTCCGCGGCAGCCGAGACAGATGCGGGGGTCGAGGCAGAGGATCTGCTGTGGGGGATGCCTGGTAATGCGAACTGGGCGGATGTCGACTCCACGACAACGGGGGCGCCTGGGCTTCGCACGGTATCGACATTTTTGCGGCAGGCCACCTTCGACGGTCCCGGAACGCCCATGGAACTCGCCACCCTCGAGCAGCTTCTGGCCACCAGACTGCTTCGAAACGCGAACGTTCACGCGAGCTTGCCGAGCATTGGTGGCCTCGAGATCTCCTTCGATGCGTCGCAACCGTGTAGTCTGTCCGGCGCCAAGATCGAGGGCCGCAACGGCGCCCCAAGCGCGGCGGTGTGGAAAGTCATCTTCAGCCAGATCCGCCGATTCTTGCGCCTCCGTGCCAGGATCGGGTGGACGGTCATCGAGTTGGACCGTGTGCTGACAGCGCTCGGCAAGACCTTGAAGGCAGGAGATGAGGACGTCCTGACGGACCTCGCCACTGTCGAGCGACTTCGCGACGCGCTGGATATGCCGCTGGTCGAACTGGCCGCTTGGTGGGGCAACATCGACACTGAACCGGACCTCAACGGGGAGGGGGATGAGCGGATCCCTTCCCTGTACGAGAAGACGTTTCTCGCGCCACCACAGGCGAGCACGACGTTCGACTTGAATACGAGCTTCGACGAGTTCGCCCATCTCGGACTGACGATTGCTGCCAAGTCCACTGAGGTGGCGGGGGCGCTGCGCGTCTCCCGCCAGGACCTCTCGTTGCTGTTGGAGCACCTGGGCGGCACCCCGATGTTGGATCTCGCCACGCTCTCCAGGCTCTTCCGTCTGGTTTCCATGGCCAGGGGCCTGAAGCTCAGCATCCGCCAGCTGGTGATGTTCATCTCCTTGTCGGAAACGGATCCTTCCGACCCGGCGAGGGACACCTCGAACCCACTGGGAGTGTTGCACTTCGTGGAGCGCGTCAAGGCCCTGAAGGCATCTGTCTTCTCCATGGAGGAGCTGGCGTATCTGCTGCAACACCGCTTCCGGGAGCCAAACCAGGTTGCGCTGACAAGTCGGCAGAAGGTCAGCGGCCTGCTGTCACTCCGCTCTGCCCTCCACGGCGAGCCACGACAGGATGGCGGCAAGGGCGGGGCGGCGACACCGGTGGCCTCCAAGGAGGAGCTGGTGTCCCAAACCATGGCCAGCTTGCTGTCCCTGTCATCGGACACCACGGAGTACCTTCTGGGCACAGTCCTGCGGGGGAGATCGGCGGCGGGGGCCACCGCCCTTGACGATCTGTTGAGCGTGGAGAAGGGTGGGCTGTGGGGTGAGTATTTTCAGACCAATGACCTCGCGGACCTGGACGGGACGCCCGGCCTTGGCCGCATCGATGCACCCACCAGTTCGTCTGGGAACGCCGTCTTCTCGGTATCGTTTTCTCCGGAGCCTGAGTTCATTGACCCTGATGGGGCGCCATTCAGCGTCAAGTGGGAGGGCATCCTTCTTGCGGCCAAGAGTGGTCGGTACAAGTTCAAGGTCTCGACCGATGCGGGCGCTGCGGTGGTCCTGTCCATCAACGGTCGGCGGGTTCAGGAAGACAGCGGGGCGGTGGTGTTGCGCGCAGGCAGCGGCCACACCATTCGTCTCGACGTCGTGCCGGGGGCAGGCACAAACACGCAGCTGACTGCGGTCACCTTGAGGTGGATGACACCGGGGACGAACTCGTGGGTTGCCGTGCCGAACACGCAGCTGGTCCCCTCGGTTCTTTTGCAGACTTACGAGGCCGCGTACAAGGCTGGGGTCATTCTCTCGCGACTCAACCTTGGGGCGGACGATTTGGCCCATCTGCACGCCCACGGTGCTGACTTTTGTGGTCCACGAGGGGCCAGCTCCTCCGGATTCGACTTGGACGCGCTTCCCGTCCTGTGCACCGACCCGCCGGTGCCCCTGCGCCCCTTGGAGCATGTCCGAGACGTTTGGGCGGTGGGCCGGGAGATTTCGGGAGAGAAGGGGCGTTTTGTGGACCTTCTTGCAGCCGCGCGGGAGGGGTTGACGCAGGGCCGCAGCCAACTGCTGTCGATGAGCGGCTGGGATGCAGACGAAGTCGATCTGTTCTGCGATTGGACTGTGTCGGCCCCGGACTCGGCCATCGGCCTTCTGAACGATCTGAAGCAGAAGTTCAACGCGCACCTGGACGACACGTCCTCGCATGGTGTCTCCGACCTGAGTGCGAATCGTGTGACAGTGGCGGACGCCAACACTCTGGCGTCGGCGAAGGAACTCGCCAACGCAATCAAGGCCGCGTACACGGCACACAGAAAGACGACCGGAGATGTACACCTTCACGTTGACGGGCTGCATACGGTTGCAGCTTCGGATGCGACGGATGACCTCGGGTCGATCGTCGTGCTCGCCAATGAGCTGAAGAGAACGCTCAATGCTCACTGCGGGTCGACGAGCACGCTGGACGAAGCCATCACGGCTGTCAACGACCTTCGGCGTGCCTACGAGGCGCATCGCGTCTGCATCGATTCGGGAGTTCACTCCGCAGCAGATACCAGCAGCGCAGTTACGGTGGCGGAGGCAACTGACCTCAGTACGGCGAAGTCGTTGGCCAATGCCCTCAAGGAGGCGTACGAAGACCATCGGGTTAAGCTCGGGGATGTGCACAAGACCGCCGACACGACCAATGCGGTGACGGCCAACGACGCCACCGACCTGGATTCACTGAAGACTCTCGTCAACGACCTGAAGGCCAAGTACGCGGCCCACAGGGTGTTGACCAAGGTGGGTACCAGCTCCGTCCACGGCAGCGCCGACACAACCAACGTGGCCTCGGCGCCGGTGGTTGGCACGGCAGACGTTCACAGGGTGCCGGACTCCGGCCACCCATCCACCAGCGACAACGCAGAAGCTGTGGCGGTCGACTCTCCGGTCAAGGGCCTGGGCGTCAAGCAGAGCGACCTGGCGGTCGGACGGAAGCTGGGGGAACTTCTGAGGTGCGTCAAGGAGAGCCGGCGGCTTGGCATCAGGGCAACGCAGCTGGTGAACTGGGCCACCAGCACGGTGAACAGCGATCTGGCTGACTCCGTTCGGGAGGCCGTTCGTGCGAAGCATGGGGACACGGCCTGGCCAAAGGTGATGGCGCCCCTGCGCGACGTGCTCCGGCGCCAGCAAAGGGATGCTCTGGCCGCATACCTTGTTGACCACAACTCACTGGAGTCCGTGGATGACTTGTTCGGTGAGCTGCTGATCGATGCCGGCATGCAGCCCTGCATGAAGACCTCACGTCTGAAAAGTGCCCTGAGCGCTATCCAGCTCTTTGGCCAGCGGTGTCTCATGGGGCTGGAGACTGTTCAGGGGTGGGAAGCACGGCTGACACCGGGGCAGGAGAAGGAGTGGGCGTGGCGGAAGAACTACCGCGTGTGGGAGGCGAACAAGAAGGTGTTTTTGTACCCCGAGAACTGGATGGAGCCAGATCTCAGGGACGACAAGACGCCGTTTTTCAAGGAGCTTGAAAAGCAGATCCTTGAAGGGGAGCCGACCCGCAAACGGATGGAGGATGTCTACCGGCGGTACCTGGACAAGCTCCTTGAGGTATCTCACCTCGAGATTGCCGGGCTCTACGAAGATGTACAAGGAACGGAGCGGACGCTTCACGTCATCGGCCGAACTCGACGCGAACCTCGTCGCTACTACTACCGAAAATACACAACGCCATTGGCGTCCAAGCGACTTGGGCGTTGGTCTCCCTGGGAACCTGTACAGGCCGACATGGAGGGGAATCACGTTCTGCCGGTTGTCTGGAATGGACGGCTTCGCCTGATCTGGGTCGTCATCGACGAGAAGACCAAACGCGATACCGTGTTGAATACCGACGGGACACCAATAAAGGATGCGACGACTGGTAAGACCAAGACGGAGGATGTCCTGTACCTCACTCTGGAATTCAAGGTGAGTGAGTATTCGGGAGGCGTCTGGAGCGCGGGAGAAACGCTGGGCAAACGGGAGTACAAGGACGCATCTCTTGCGCTACCGATGCCCTACGTCGACAAGAAGGGCAAAATTGTCGTCGACAAGAATGGCAAGGTTGTCATGGGTCTCGTGACGGTGAATGTCGGGGGCGGAAAGGAAGGAGCGGCTGAGTCGCTGTGCATGGAGTGTGCCCCTGAGCCGGGAGGGGACGGCCTGACGCTCGTTGTCTACAGGCTGGATCCGTCGGGCTTCGACCTTGCGTCTTCGAGTTCGGAGAGGACGTGGTGCTATCTCACCCGGCTTGGGAGCATTCTCTTTGAGGGGACACCCGGTGTGGCGGCGGAGGTGACCCCGACCTCGGTGAGTGTTGAATATGGGCAGCCCAAGGTCTTGTTGCAGCCGGGATATCTGCCGGCCGGACAGCAGGTCAGACCGGTTGACGCTGCCCCGAAAGTCTGGGAACTGGATTCGAATCTGCGCCTGCCGAACGATAAATACAGGGTGCTTCCGCCGCAGCGGCACTTTGGGAGCCCACAGCGGCGGCCTCTGGTGATTCAGAGCAACGACGCGAGCGTGCTTTCGGATACGGTGGTCGAGCCGGTGGCTGGCGTCACCTCGCAGGGCAAGTCGCAGGTGGCGTTGCGGTTCATGCACAGCTATCAAGTTTTGCACCACGCGCAGGCCCTTCAGTTCTACAGGGATTTCAACCACCACGGCCTGGACGGTCTCCTGGCACCGACGCCGGGGATGGACGCCTACAAGAGGCGGAGGCAGTACGCATTCGTATCCACTGAGGCAAATTGGTTCGAAACCACATTCAGCCCCAACACCGGACGCACGGTGGGAGGTTACCCAGATCTGGATGTCGATCTGTCACACGACGGCGCAAACGGTGTCTACAACTGGGAGCTGTTTTTCCACATTCCCCTCCTGATTGCGGAGCGCTTCAAGCAGGACCAGCAATTCGAGGAGGCGATGCGGTGGTACCACTACGTGTTCGATCCGACGACACCGCCCGAGAATGCGTCCGATGTCGCCCCGAAGCGATACTGGCGAATGAGGGCGCTGTGGAACGTTACGGCTGAATCGCTTGAGGACATGCTGGAGCGCCTGGCAGGGGGAGATGCAGAGTTGGAGCGGTCTGTGGAGGAGTGGCGAAAACACCCGTTCAAGCCGCATGTTGTGGCACGGAGCAGGCCGCAGGCGTTCATGAAGAACGTTGTCATGAAGTACCTGGACAACTTGATTGAGTGGGGTGATCAGCTGTTCATGCGAGACTCGATTGAGTCGATCAACGAGGCGAGCCAGCTGTACGTCAGGGCATTCGAGTTGCTTGGTCCGAAACCTCGGGCGGTTCCCACCGAAGACTCACAGGTGCAGACCTACTCAGGGCTGAGAGGACGAGGCTTCGGTGCGATGCTCAAGGCCCTGCTCGAGTCGGAGAACAAGCTGCCCGGGGCCAGGACGCCGTTCAGTGCGGGTGTCTGGGATGCGTCCGATGTGAAGCTCGTCTCTTCAGGCACCTCGACGAAGATGGCCTCCGGGTGGGAGTATTCGGGCTTGGCAAGCTCCGTGGCCGCCACGGTGCAATTCGGTGATGATGCAGTCGCCGTGGCTCCCACGGTTGAGAGCGGGCTCGAGAGCGAGGTGAACTTGGGCAACGCGCCCTCCTTCGACAACTTCTGGGGGAGCGAGGGCGAGGGTGAGCCGGAAGTGCCGGGCGTTCTGGAGTTCTGTGTTCCGAAGAACCCTCAGCTTCTGGCGTACTGGGACACGGTGGCCGACCGGCTCTACAAGATCCGAAACTGCATGAACATCAAGGGGGTGGTCAGGACCTTGCCCCTGTTCCAGCCTCCCATCGATCCGGGGCTTCTCGTGCGCGCTGCTGCGGCAGGTGTGGATCTGGCCACGGTGCAGTCTTCGGTTGCGGTGGGACTTCCTGCCTATCGGTTCCGGGTGATGGTCGGCAAAGCGCTGGAGCTTTCCGGTGAGGTTCGGTCGTTCGGCAGTGCATTGCTGGTAGCGCTGGAGAAGAGAGACGCGGAGACCCTCTCGGATCTGAGGGCGTCGCATGAAGTCAAGCTGCTTCAGGCGGTCAAGGAGGTGCGTAAACAGCAGGTCAAGGAGGCCCGTGAGTCGCTGAGCGTCGCAAAGCGGCAGTTGGCGGCGGTTCAGGGACGCCTGACCTACTACAAAGGTCTGAAGGAACGGGGGCTGAGTCCGGAAGAGAAGACGCACTTGTCGATGATGGACACCGCCTTCCAGTGGCAACTGGGAGGCAAGGTGCTGGAGATTGCAGGGGCTATTGCTCACGCGTTTCCAGAGGTGGGGACGACTGCTGGCGTGACGCCGTCTGTGACCGTGCAGACAGGGGGGACGCACGTTGGCAACGCGCTGCGCGCCGGGGCGGCGGTTTTGGCAGCCGCGTCCAGCATTGCGTCGCACGAGGCGACGATGGCGGACATTCGTGGACGGCATCGTCGGCGGGAGCAGGAATGGAAGCACCAGGCCAGCCAGGCCCAGAAGGACTTGGCCGCGGTGAGCAAGCAGGTTGCGGCCGCGGAGGTGCGGCTGGCCATAGAGGAACAGAATCAGCGCAAGCAGCTGAAGCAGGCAGAGGAAGTGCAGGCGTTCCTCCGTTCGAAATTCACCGACCGGGACCTGTACAGGTGGATGGTCTCACACACGGCCAACCTCTATCTCCAGGCCTACAAGCTTGCTTTTGAGGTGGCGAAGCAGGCGGAGCGGGCGTTCGAATACGAGCTCGGGAAGAAGGCCGGGGCGGCGGGGTACATCCGGTTCGGGTACTGGGACAGCCTGAGAAAGGGGCTGCTCGCGGGTGAGAAGCTGAGCTTCGACCTCAAGCGCATGGAGACGGCCTACTTCCAGGAGAACGTGCGGGAACTGGAGTTGACCAAGAACATCTCGCTTGCGGACCTCAATCCGGTGGCGCTGATGAAGCTCCGCGCGACAGGGGAGTGCTTGGTCGAGTTCGATGAGCTGTTGTTCGATCTGGACTACCCGGACCACTACAAGCGTCGAATCAAGGCCGTGTCGCTTTCCATGCCGTGCGTTGCTGGCCCCCAGGGAACCGTGGCCTGTACGCTGGAGCTTCAGTCGAGCAAGGTGCGCCGGACCGGGAGCGCGACCGACACGCTTGCGACGGAAGTGACGCCTGCGTGCTCTGAGATTGCGACGAGCCACGGGCAGAACGACAGTGGGACTTTCGAGTTGAGCTTCGGCGATGAGAGGTACTTGCCGTTCGAGGGTGCTGGCGCGGTGAGCCAGTGGAAGCTGAGTATCCCGAAACTTGGACACTTTGACCGAAGGACGCTGTCCGATGTGATCTTCCACATGAGGTACACGGCTGTTTCGGGCCGGGAT
>JAADHA010000261.1 GCA_013152105.1 Oligoflexia bacterium
GGTCCCTCGCATGTGGTCTGTGATGGCGAGCGCAGCGGCCTGACGGCGCTAGGCATCGCCAGCCGCGCCTTGCGAGCGGGCGAGCTGGATGCTGCCCTGGTCGGAGCGGTCGACCTGTCCTGCGAGGATGCCCACGTCGCCGCCGCAGGCTTCGAGCTGGACGCTGAGCGACAGGTGCCGGGGGACGCCGCGGTGGTCTTGGTGATCAAGCGCCTCAAGGACTGCGTCGAGGACCGCGTTCTAGCGGTGTTGCCCGATCCAGAGCTAGACGCGCAGCGACCGGCGGCGAGCGGCACCCTCAAGCTGGGCCTGGACGCGGACTTCGACAGCCTGATTCCCACCCATGGTCACGCCCACGCCGCCGCCGGGATGGTCCACCTCGGTGCCGCCGTGCTGCGCCTGGCGACCGGTGCTGCGACCCTGGCCCAGGTCTCGGTCGACGGTGCCCACGTGCTCCTCACCGCACCGCCCAGCCCGGTCGCGTTCCACCCCCGACCGCTGGCCACCCCCGTCCTCTCCGTACCTGCCCACCGGCCGGCCATCACGCTGCCTGCCCTGCCTGGAGCCAAGACCCGGATGACCGCAAGCCTCGCTCCTCTACCGCCGGCCCGCGATGGCACCGTGCAGACCATGGCCCCCGCGCCGACCCTGCCTTCGGTGCTCAGGCCTCCCTCCGTGGACCTGAGCCCGCCCCTCCAGGGCAGCGCTGAACCGTCGACCCAGTCGCAGCCCAGCTCTTCCTCGGGCTCTTCCTCAAGCTCTGCTCCCACCTCGGCCTCGGCTCTGGCCGACCAGCTCGATTCGCTGCGCGCGGCCCACCAGCAGTACCTCACCGACCAGGCGGCGGTCCACCAGCGCTTCCTCGAGGTTCGCCAACACGCGCTCTTCGCCCTGCTCCAGCGGCGGGGCCAGGCGAGGGTTGACCCGCCATCGAAGCCGAAGCTAGCACCGATAGTGCGTCCAGTCATCACAGCGAAGCCAGCAGCGAAGCCAGCAGCGAAGCCAGCAGCCGGTACCACCGGGCCCACCGGCCTGAGCCTCGACCGCAAGGGTCTGATGATCCACGCCTCGGGCAACATCTCGGAGATCTACGGTCCCCTGTTCCGGCCCCAGGACGCCTACGCGCGGGTCTGCCGCATGCCAGAACCCCCGCTGCTGCTGGCCGACCGCGTGACCGGCCTCGACGCAGTGGCCGGCGGCATGGGAACGGGCACCATCTGGACCGAGACCGATGTCCAGACGGACTCCTGGTATCTCAATGACGGCCGCATGCCCTGCGGGGTGATGATCGAGGCGGGCCAGGCCGACCTGATGCTGATCAGCTACCTCGGCATCGACCTGCTCAACAAGGGCGAGCGGGTCTACCGCCTGCTGGGCTGCCAGCTCACCTACCACGGCGACCTGCCCGCTCCGGGCGACACCCTGGCCTATGACATCCACGTCGACGGCCACGCCAATCATGGCGATGTGCGCCTCTTCTTCTTCCACTACGACTGCCAGATCGCCGGCCGTCCGGCCCTGAGCGTGCGACATGGCCAGGCCGGCTTCTTCACCGAACAAGAGCTCGCCGACAGCGCTGGCATCTTGTGGACCCCGCAGGACCAGGCGATCGTCGCTTCACCGACCCTGGATTCGCCCCCCGTCCAGCCGGTCGCTGAAGAGTACAGCAACGAGCAGCTCAGGGCCTTTGCCGAGGGTCGGGCCTGGGACTGTTTTGGTGAGACACACGTTCTCTGTCACACCCACAATCGCACACCGAAGATCCAGTCCGGCCGGATGCTCTTCCTGGACTCGGTGACCGACCTGCGCACCCAGGGCGGCCCGTGGGGGCGGGGTTATCTGCGCGCCGTCCAGGCGCTGCGCGATGATGCCTGGTTCTACCAGGGCCACTTCAAGAACGACCCCTGCATGCCGGGCACCCTGATGTTCGAGGGCTGCGTACAGGCCATGAGCTTCTATATGGCGGCGCTGGGCGTCACCATCAAGCGCGACGGGTGGCGCTTTCAACCCGTGCGGGACCAGCCCTTTGACCTGCGCTGCCGCGGCCAGGCCATCCCCGGCAACCGCGAGGTCGTCTACGAGGTCTTCGTCGAGGAGTTCTCCGCCGGCCCGGTGCCGACCCTCACCGCCGACCTGCTCTGCACCATCGACGGGCTCAAAGCCTTCCACGCGCGCCGAGTCAGCATCGAGCTGGTCCCCGACTGGCCGATCACCTCCAAGCCCGAGCTGTGGGAGCCGGTCCCACCCGGTGCGGCGGCCGACCACGCGACCCGTGCGGTGGCCAGCCTGGGTGACTTCCAGTTCGACTACCGGTCGCTATTGGCCTGTGCCTGGGGCAAGCCAAGCGATGCCTTCGGGCCGATGTATGCCCGCTTCGACGGCGCGCGCCGGGTCGCCCGCCTGCCGGGCCCGCCCTACCACTTCATGAGTCGGGTCACCCACGTCGAGGGCCCACCACCCGTGACCCAGGTCGGCGGCCGCCTGGTCCCCGGCCACATCATCGAGCTGGAATTCGATGTCGATGCGAGCGCCTGGTACTTCGAGCAGAACGGTGCTGTGACCATGCCCTTCTGCGTGTTCCTTGAGGCGGCCCTGCAACCCTGCGGCTGGCTGGCCAGCTACGTCGGCAGCGCCCTGACGGTCGACCGGGACCTGTCCTTCCGCAACCTCGACGGGACCGCGACCTGGACGGGCGAGCTGGGACCGGACGCTGGCACCCTGCGCACCCGGGTCCAAATCACCGACATCTCCAAGACCGCCGGAATGATCATCGAGAGCTTCGACGTTCAGTGCTTCATCAGTGAGCCCGACGGCGACGACCGGGTCGTCTACAAGATGAAGACCGTCTTCGGCTTCTTCCCCAAGGAAGCCCTCGAGAACCAGGTCGGCCTGCCGACGACCGCCGAACAGCGTTCCATCCTCGACGCCGAGAGCGACGTCCGCTGCGACCTCACCCAGTCCCCAGCGCGCTTCCTTGACGGCAGCCTTCGCTTGGCCGGACCGATGCTCTTGATGCTCGACCGCATCGACGGCTGGTGGCCACAGGGCGGCGCGGCCGGGCTGGGCCAGGTGCGAGGGCAAAAGGATGTCGATCCCAATGAGTGGTTCTTCAAGGCCCACTTCTTCCAGGACCCCGTACAACCCGGCTCTCTGGGGCTCGAGGCGCTGCTTCAGCTTCTCCAGTGGGTGATGATCGAGCGCGGCATGGGGCAGGGTCTGGAGCACCCTCGCTTCGAACCCCTGATGCAAGGCCGCGAGCTGCAGTGGAAGTATCGCGGCCAGGTGGTGCCAGAGAACCACGTGATCTCCAGCACCATGGAGATCACTGAGCAGGGTGAGGACGAGGTCGGCCCCTATGTCATCGGCAGCGGCAGCCTGTGGGTCGACGGCAAGCGCATCTACGAGCTCACGGGAGCGGGCATGCGTATCGTCTCGGGCGACCCGGCCGAGATCGCAGTCCCCGCGCCTAAAACCGAGGCCCCGACCGTCGGGACCTGCGCCGAGATCGATCTGGACCCCACCGTCGACCGCTGGCTGCTCGACCACTGCCCCACCTGGACCGTGCCCTCGGTCCCGATGGCGGTCGTCGCCGACCTGCTGGCCCGGCCCCTCGCCGACGCCGGGTGTACCGTCACGGGGCTCTTCGATGTCAAGTTGAAACGCTGGCTGGTCGCCACAGCGCCGCTGCACCTGCGCGCCCAGGTGGTCGCCTGCCAGTCCGGCAGCGCCACTGTCCACCTCCTCCAGGACGGGGAGATCGTGGCCACCGGACGCGTCTCCTTCGGCGCCTACGCCCCCGCCCCACGGCCTCGATCCAGCCTCTCGGGCCCCGACCAGGGCGACCTCTACGCGGCGGGGAGGCTGTTCCACGGTCCTGCCCTGCACCTGCTGCGTCGCCTCGTGCTGACCGACAAGGGGGCCAGCGCTACCCTCCAGGCTCCGGCGGGAAGCATCCCGGTCAGCGTGCTGCACCCGGCCATCCTCGACGGAGCCACCCATCCGATCCCCCACGACCAGCTCGACCGCTGGTTCCCCGAGATCGGCCAGGACAAGGTCGCCTACCCGGCCCTGATTCAGACTCTAACACTGTTCGGCCCACCGCCCGCCGCGGACGCCCCGGTTCGCTGCGAGGTGCGCCCGGCCGGCACCTTGGGCTCGCCCGACTTGCCCGCCTTCGACATCGAGCTGAGTACAGTCGACGGCGTCTTCGCGACCATGCGCCTGGTCGAGGCCTGCTTCCCCAAGGGTGCCATCGGACGGGCCCAGCCCCTGGACCGAATGGCTTTCCTGCGGGACCACCGCTTTGTACCGGGTCTACGCCTGTCGCGTTGGGACGGTCAGGCCAGCCGCCTCACCGCCGCCGAGGTCGCTTCGACGGACTGGCTCCCCGGAACCGTTCAGGCCACCTACGGCACCACCGACCCCGGCGAGATCGCTCGCCGCGAGCACCTGGGAGCCAAGCTCTGCGTGCATCCCGGTGTCGTCGATAGGGCGCTTCCTCTCAATGATATCCTGGTCGATATTCGCCAGGATGGGGACCAGGCGGTCGCCAGGGACGGCGGCATCGAGCGCCTGGATCTGCAGCCGGTCGAGGACTTCTGGAACGACTGGTTCGGTCTGGGCGAGCGTTGGCCGGTCGAGGACCTCTACTACGGCCTGATGCGTCGCTTCCTGCGCCGGGTGGTCCTCACCGATCCCGACGCCACCGCCGCCGTTGCGGGTCGCCCCCTGGTCTACCTGGCCAACCACCAGGTCGGCGTGGAGAGCCTGCTGTTCAGCATCCTGGCCAGCGGCCTGAACGGTGTTCCGACCGTCACCCTGGCCAAGATCGAGCACAAGACCACCTGGCTGGGCGAGCTGATCCGCCTGTGCTTCCGCTACCCCGGGGTCGCCGATCCCCGCGTGATCACCTACTTCGACCGCGATGACAAGGCGTCCCTGGTCCGCATCATCGGCGAGCTATCCGAAGGCCTGGCTGCCGGCATGGCCCCCCCAGGCCAGCCAAACGCTGGACAGTCCGTCATGATCCACGTCGAGGGCACGCGCAGCCTGTCCTGTCGCCAGCCAGTCCAGAAGATGTCGGGCGCCTTCATCGACATGGCGCTGCGGACGAACACCCCCATCGTGCCCGTGCGCTTCTGCGGCGGCCTGCCCGTCCAGCCCCTGGACCAACGAATCGAGTTCCCGGTCGGACTGGGCACCCAGGACGTCTACCTCGGTCGTCCCATGATGCCCGAAGACCTGAGCGGGGTGCCTTATGGCGAGCGCAAGAAGCGGGTGATTCAGGCCATCAATGCCTTGGGGCCCGACGCCATGGAAGAGCAGCCCCACGACGGCGACGAGCTGTTTCAGCAGAGCGTTGCCGACTGGATGAACCAGACGGGGGCCACCCACGAGCACGCCGTGCTCTACCAGGTCCTCTGCCAACAAGCCCAGCACAGTGATGACACCACGGCCATGCTCGACGCCATCCGCACGGGACAGGTCTTGCAAGGCGACGATCCCCGGACCGCCTGGCTCAACGATCTACGCCAGCGCCTGGCGCCGCGCACGACCCGGGCTTCCTGAGGACGCCCGCTCAGTAATAGTAATACTCCTCGGGGTAGGAATACTCATACCGCTCGCAGGGGTCGAGGCCGGTGAAGGGCGCAACGGCGACCGTTGCTTGGGGATCGTCCAGGGGAGCCACGGTGAGGCCGGCGTTGCTCACCGCGACGGTCTGGTCCTCCAGGATGACACTGCGCCGGACGGGGGCACAGGACTCGGCGCCAGGGAAGCTGGCGAGGAGCTCTTCCTGGTCGATGCGCCCGGTGTAGGAGAGGCCGTCGGGGCGCGCGACCAGGACCTCGAGACCGGGCAGATCGTCACGGCTCCAGGCCGGCAAGGCGAGCGCGTCCTGGTCAGCGAAGTAGTTGAAGGCGTGGGGTTCGTACTGGGACTCTGACCCGTAGGCGTCCAGCGACTGCTGATCGACCAGCCGCGGCTGCAGGATGTCCGCCACGTCGAAGAGCGAGACCTGCAAGCGCCAGTCACCCCCCATGCCGACGCTGAGCAGGTGGGTGTCGTCCATGGGATGCAGGTAGTCGCTCCAGCCCTGCATCTCGAGGCTGCCCCCCACCGCGATATTCGTCGGATCCGAGAGGTCAATACTGAACAGTGGATCGACCTGCTGATAGGTCACGACATAGCCGACCTCGCCCGTGAAGCGCGTGGCGTAGATCGACTCCCCCGCGCCGATCCCGTCCAGGCTGTCGAGCAGCTCGAACTGGCCATCATGCTCGGCCAGGGTGGTGATCACCGCCGAGCTTTCTCCCACCTGCTCGGTCGTGGCGACACGGAGCACGCCCGCGTACTCCGACAGGCCGAAGCGATCATCCAGCACGCCGAGCACCTTGGCGCTGGCGGCATAGCTGGGGTGCGCCTGGGAAGCGCTGATGTCGAACTTGTGGATGATGGTCTGTACGGTGCTGTCGATGCTGGGGAAGGGACCCTCGACGTACTCGCTCGAGGCCACGTACAGTGACCCGGCGCTGGCATAAACAGTCTCGGCCTGGCCGACCACCGCGCTGCCCTCGAGCTGCGAGGACGGATCATCCAGGTCCATGGACAGCACCGAGACCACCCAGGTCCCGCCCTCTCGGTCCGAGGCCCACACGTCAGTGCAGTCACAAGTGGTGCGTTCCTCGCTGTCCCAGGCATCGCCGCTGAGGCGGTTGTCGACCAGCCAGGGCAGCCAGTCATCCTGGGTGGCCCGGCGCACGGCGCGCCTAGCCTCGCGGGCATTGCGCGCGTTCACGGTGACCGACAGGTCCTGGTAGGTCACGACGAACAGGCGCCCGTCGATGCGACGGCTCTCGACGAACTGGCCGCTGGCGTATACCTCGCGCAACACCACCGGGGCCGTGGGGTCAGACACGTCCACCACGGTGATGAGCGTGCGCGGGTCCGAGTCCCCGCCGTGGGTGGGCCTGACCCCTGAACGCGGCGCGCCCGTCCCCCAGACGGTGCTCTCAGCCACGACCAGATCACCGTACAGGTAGATGCCCGTGGGGTCGCCGTCGAGCGCGACCGTGGCCACCATCTCCAGCGACTCCACCGGCCAGGCTCGGCTCACCACCAGATGCGTCCCGGACAGGCTGTACAACCAGGTGCCATCGGTCTTCACCAGGTCGGCTTCGTCGACGCCTGCCTCCTGGATATTGGTCGTGCTGTACGAGCTGGCGCCGGAGCCCGAGGACAGCGCCATATCGCCCTTGCCTGCACCGAATAAAAAGGACAGCTCCGGCATCCAGCGGTAGTCGTAGAGCACCTCTTTTCGGGCCATGCGGGCCATATACCGGGTCATCTCGTCGCAGTCGGCGAAGGGGCGCAGATCGATGTCGGGGTCGACCGGGGCGCAGGCGCTGAGTGCGAGCAGGCCGAGGAGCGAGGTGATCATGGGGACGTCCTCCTCAGAAGGCTTGGTTGACGAGGTCGATGCCCACGGCGACGCGATCGGAGGCGTCCGGCAGCACAAAGACCCGAGGGACCGGGACGGCGAGTTGGACGCGAGGGCGGCCGGGGGCGCCACGGACCCGGCGCGTGTGGATGAGGCTGGCGGCGACCGGGACCTCGGGCACCTGCTCGAAGCGGTTGGCCAGGACCACGCCCAGCGTCCCACCGACGATGCCCGCCCCACCGACCACCGCCGCCACGGCGTGGGGCGGATACCAGATGATGCGCGAGGTGAGGGCGACGAAGCCGAAGGCAGCGCCAGCGCCGACGAAGCCGCCAGCGTTGGCCATGCTGATCTGATCCTGGCTCACCGGGAGCAGGGCCGGCAGGCCGTAGCCGATGGCCGCGCCGAGATCGGCGCCAGCCAGCATGACCTGCGGGATCCGGTCGTCGTCAAGCGTGCCGAAGGCATAGGTGTAGGCCATGGTCAGGCTGGTCAGGCCGAAGCCCCAGTAGGCGCCGGAGTGAAGACCCAGCGCTCGTACCGGATCCGGGTCGCTGCTGGCCCAGCCCACGCCCACCGCGGTTCCCAGCGCCGCCCCGCCGAGCATGGCCGCGACCGAGACCTGCGGGTCGTGGGCCGGCACGGCCAGCGCCATGGCGGACAGCGTCAGGAGCTGCTGCGGTG
>JAADHA010000171.1 GCA_013152105.1 Oligoflexia bacterium
GCCTCGCCGCGGGTGGCGGCCGGTCGGGGTGGCCGCAGGGCCGCGATCTGCTGGGCCAGGTCGGCGGACACCGCTTGGCGCCGCCAGCTTGCGCCTGGTCGGGCGGAGTTGTGGACCACTTGTCCGCGGCGCTCGACCTCGAAGTCGACCGCCTCGACCGCGTCTTCAATGCGAGAGAAGCGAGCCACTTCCTTGTGGTCGAATCTCACTCGCCAGCGCTTTCCTCGGCCCCCGTGGTCCAGCACCAGGACCTGGGTGAGCCGGCCGCGCCGGGCGTCGGCCTTGCTCCAGCAGAGATGCAGGACGAGCCCCCGTGAACCCAGGCTCTCCCAGTGGTTGGCGCTGACCGCCAGCACGTCGGGGTTCACAGCCAGCGAGAGCGGGTCGAAGGCGGCGGCTCGACGCTGGATCTCGCCCAGGGTGATCGCGCCAGGCTCGACCTCGAAGCCAGGAAACTGCTGGTAGATCGCGGTCATGCCGGCCTCGGCCTGGCCGAGCTCCATGCCTTGCAGATCCAGGTCCGGCGGCAAGCCGGCCAGGGTGGGCAAGGTCCGCAAGGAGAGGTCGGAGAGGTCGACGAAGTCCAGCACGACGCAGTCGGACTTGCCCGGAGCCAGGCGGGTGCCGCGACCGACGCACTGGGCGTAGAGGCCCGAGGATCTGGTGGGACGAGCCATCGCGATGCAGGACACGCCGGGGTCGTCGAAACCTTCGGTGAGCACGCCCACGTTGGTGACCACGGCCAGCCGGCCACCGCGGAAGTCCGCCAGGGTCCGTGCGCGATCGGGGGCCTTCATCGCGCCGTAGACGATCCCTGACCGCACACCGATGGCGTTGAGGGATCGGGCCAGGTTGCGAGCGTGGTTGACCGTGACACAGAAGGCGATGGTGCGGCGGTCGCGGGCCAACTCCTGGATGCTGCGGGCGACCAGGGCGTTGCGTTGCTGGATGTCGACCGCTTCGGCGAGCTGCTCGACATCTAGATCGCTGCTGGTGGCGGCCACGTCGCGAAGATCGGCCTGGGTCGCGATGCGAAAGCCCCGCAGCGGCGCCAGGAAGCCACCCCGGACCAGGTCGGAGATCGACCGGGAATAGACGATCTGTTGGAAGACCGCGTCCAGGCCCGCGCCGTCTCCCCGAGCGGTCGTCGCAGTGAAGCCCAGCAGGGTCCCGTCCCAGTCGTCGTCGAGCGCGCCGAGTTGGCCCAGCACCCGCTGGTTGTCCTCGGCCGGAGCGTGGTGACACTCGTCGTAGACGACCAGGCCGAAGCGTCGCCGGGCCAGCAGCCCCGCCAGGCGGCCTTCGTGAAGGGATCGGATCGACGCGATGACGACCCGCGCGTCATCGTGCGCGGAGTGTTCGCCCTGTTCGATGGCCAGCACGGTCGGGTCCTGGAGTGCCGAAGCCAGCTTGTCTCGGGCCTGAGAGACCAACTCTGCGCGGTGGGCCAGCACCAGCACCGGGCGCTTGGCCAAGCGCGCCAGCTCGGCGAAGATCACGGTCTTGCCGGCCCCAGTCGGCAGGCAGACCACCATGCGCCGCGTGCCGGCGCGGCGGGCCTTGAGCACCGCGTCGATCGCTTCGCGTTGGTAGGGCCGCAGGGTGGGGTGTGCTTCGCGCATCCATGCTGGCTATCGTCCTGGGTCGGGGATCGACATCCTGGACCTTGCGACCTACGGTTGGGGAATGGACATCCAGCAACGCATCACCGAGATCCTGGCCGCAGAGGCCGCCGCCATCACTGCAGTACCCGTCACGGCAGCCTTTGAAGACGCCGTCGCCGTGCTGGAGAGCTGTTCCGGCAAGGTCCTGACGACGGGGATGGGCAAGGCCGGGCACATCGCCCGTAAGGTGGCCGCGACCTTGTGTAGCACGGCGCTGCCGGCGGCCTTTCTGCACCCCGGCGAGGCCCTGCATGGTGACCTGGGTCTGGTCGCTCCCGGTGATGTCTTGCTGGCCTTCAGCAACAGCGGTCGCACCCGCGAGGTGATCGACGTGATCGACCTGGGGCGGCGCCTGGGTCTGGGGCCGGTCATCGGGATCACCTCGCACCGCGACTCGCTCTTGCGGGACCGGGCGGATGTCCTGTTGGACATGGGGCCCGTCACCGAGCCCTGTCGCCTGGGCCTGACCCCGACCGCCAGCATCGCCGTGATGCTGGCCATCGGCGACGCCTTGGCCCTTGTCGTGATGGAGCGTCGCGCCGTGAGCGCTGAAGACTTCGGTGTACGCCACCACGGCGGCTACCTGGGGCGGGTCGCCCGGGCTGACGTGGACCGCTGAGCCCTGAGCAGACAAGACGGCCCGGATCCCACAGGGGACCCGGGCCGCCGCGATCTTGGCCGGTCTCAGTTGTCCGGCGCGCCCGCGTCGATCCATGCCGCGATCATCGCCAATTCGGCGTCGGTCAGCGTCACGGAGCCCGTGGGAGGCATGGTGCCCTGGCTTACGAACTGGTACAAGAGCGAACCCTCGGAGTCTTCCGGCGTAACCACCCCGAGCTGCATGATGGTCGCGTAGTCCGTCAGATCGAGCCCGCCCGGCGCACCCGAACCTGAGTGGCAGCCCGTACAGTAGTGGTTGAAGATGGGCTCGATGTCCATGGCGAAGGACACCCCGTCGGCGCCGCCGGTGTCGAAGCTGACCACGATTGCGGTCGGGTCAGCGATGACCTCGGTGGTGTCGATCACCTGGCAGCCGGTGACGGCCCAGAGCCCCAGGAAGAGCGGTGTCAGTGACCGCATGATGGCTCCTATTCTGTGGGGAGGGACTGGGCGTAGCTGATGATGTCCGCCAGATCGTCGTAGTCGAAGTAGTGACCCGCCGCGCTGGGCATCAGTGGGTCCGCACCGGGCTGGCCGAAGCGAATCTTGCTGATGAACTCCCAGGGGTTGTCAGTTACGACGAGACCGACGACTTCCCAGTCTGGATTGTCGAAGTTGATGGCCTGGCCGTCGAGACCGTGACAGTTGGCACAGATCCCGTCGTAGTCCATCTGTCCCCAGACCCAGTCGGCGTTGCGGGTGCGCAGGACCGAAGTCTTGGGATCATAGGGCGTCACTCGCTTGTTCTCGTCGACCAGTTCGGTCGTGTCGATCACGCCATCCAGGATGTAGTTCGTCAGATCGCGCACCCCGTTCTCACCGATCATCGGCAGGAAGGCGTGGCTATCCGACATCCCAGACGGACCGTTGGCGATGGCATCGTAGATCGCGGTGGAATCCGCCGCGATGTGGGTGTCAAACACACCAGGGATACCGGTGTAGTGTGACGAGCCCTTGCCATAGGCACCGTCGGCGCCCAGGTAGTCCCAGCCGTGACACTCCTTGCAGCGCCAGGTGTCGGCCCCACCTTGCGTATTGCTGCTGGGCTTGTTGTCGGTGAAGTAGGGATTCTCTTCAGACACGCTGGAGTTGACGGTGTTGCCATCGGCGTCGACGATGCTGCCACCGGGTTCGATGGGCTCATCGATCCCCGGCACTTCCCACCACGCGTCGTAGAGCTGGCCGCCGCGCGTCACCGAGTCCGGCAGCTTCTGCGCCCAGGCCAGGATGTTGGCCGCGTCATCGACCGTGTAGCCGACGTCCAGGGAATTCGGCATGTGGTCAGGCACACCGTCTTCGAGGTGGTCGTCGGATCCGGGCTGTCCGTAGCGGATCTTGTGGAAGATCTCCCAGGGGTTGTCGCGCGCCACCGTGCCGATGTACTCGACCGCTGGCAGCTCATCGTCTTCCTCGAAGTTCTTGCCGGTCCCGTCGGGTTGGTGGCATTCGTAGCAATTGCCATCGAATGCACCCTGGCCCGCCGCCGAGCTGCCCAGCGACCTGGTCGTGTAGCCGTCGATGTAGTCGTTGTCATCGACCAGGCCTTCCTTCACGAAACGGACCAGACCCAGGGCATCAGTCTCTGAGAGCAAGCCCTTGTCACCAAAGGCGTGGTTGCTGTCGGTGACCGTGGCGGTGCCGCCAGCGTCCGAGAACTTGCCCGAGTAGATCGCGTCATATAGCGAATCGATGGACTTGTCCTGGGCGTCGAAGATGCCCTTGATGCCGGTGTAGTGCGAGCCGGAGCCATAGCGACCGTCCACGCCCTTGTAGTCCCAGCCGTGGCACTCCTTGCAGCGCCAGGTGTCCGCGCCGGTCTTGGTCCCGGCGCTCCAAGTGGTGTCGGTGTACATGGGGTTGGTGTCCGTGGGGTCATCGGCCCCGGTCACCTTCCACCACCTGTCGTAGAGCGCTCCTCCGCGCCACATGCTGGATCCGTTGAGGCCGGGTGTCCCCAGGGTCTGGGCGTAGGCCAGGACCGATGCCACATCTTCCAGCAAGTAGGCCTGGGATGTCGCGTTCGGCATGGCCTCGCCGGGCTGCCCGAAGCGGATCTTGTGGAAGATCTCCCACGGGTTTTCCGTGGCGACATCAGCGACGAACTCCGAATCGTATTGACCGGCGTGGAAATTCATCAAATCGCCGCCCTCGCCGTGACAGGTCGCGCAGTTGCCGTCGAAGTCGACCTTGCCGTCGTCCACGTTCCCGGCGAGTACTTCCTTGGTGTCCGGGTCGATGTAGTTGTCCACGTCGACCGTCGCTTCACGAACGAAGGCGATCAGGTCCACAATGTCCTGGTCGTTGAGGACCTGGTTGAAGGCGTGACCCGTGTCGGTGCCAGTGGACAGCTCGCCACGGGCGATTGTCGCGTACAGTTCGGGGATGGTCTTGTCGGCCGCGTCGTACACACCCTTGAAGCCGGTGTAGTGCGAGCCAGATCCGTAGATGCCGTCGGCACCTCGGTAGTCCCAGCCGTGACACTCCTTGCAGCGCCAGGTGTCCGCGCCGCTGCGGGTGTTGTCGGCCGGCTTGTTGGCCATATAGTAGGGGTTGTCGGCGTCGAGGCTGGAGGTCAATTCCTCCCCGGTGTCGCCCTGGGCCGTGCCACCCGGTTCGATGGCCTGTTCTACGCTGTCGACCTTCCACCATTCGTCGTAGAGTTGACCGCCGCGGAGGGGGTCGGCGGATTCCTGGTAGAGGGAGATGATCCGCGCGTCCGGATCAGAAGAGCAGCCGGTTCCAGTCACGGCCAACAGCGCCAGGAGCGCCGCGGCCCCAGCACCGGTCCGCCCAGGCTTGAGGTTGATGAGCATTGGAATCTCCTTGCGGTTTAGAAGGTGAGAACAGTCTGCAGGCTGATGCGGTGTGCCACGGGCAAGCCTTCACCGACCTTCCAGTAGCCGTACTCGGGCTTGATCTGAAGGCCCGACGCGGCCACCAGCGTGAGACCGCCAACCATGCGGTTGGTCACCGGGCGATCGTCGTGGAAGTTCTCGTTGATCTGGGCTGTCGGGACGATGTTGTCGAGGTGATCGTACTCAGCGAAGACGCCGACGACATTGGTCAACATGGTGTCCGCTTCGATGTAGCCGCCGCGGATGGCCGAGTCGCCGGCCGCCAGCGTGTCGGTGGGAATGATCTGCTGGTGTGACTGAGTGTACTCGCCCTGGAAGGACAGGCGACGGCCCTTGCCCCAGCGAATGCCCAGCTCACCGTCCACACTCCACATGGTCTGGTCTGCTGCCAGCCACAGGGATTCCGGATCGTCCGCCATCGGATCGCGGTAGTGGTTCACCAGCCCCGAGGCGCCGACCGCAATGTCAATGGGGTTGAGGTCCATCGACACGACCAGACGTCCACCGGTGGCCTTGTTGTTGTTGTTGTCTTCCCAGTGACGGGACATCGTGTTGGAGTCCGGCCGAGGCCCATTGGTCAGGTAGGCCGCGTACCACACTTGGATATTGTCGTCGGAGCCCAGCCATGTCGTGCCGGATGCCTGCACGCCAAAGTCATCCCGTGGCGTGAAGAACAGGTTGTCAGGGGTCCCGACATCGAAGCCGACCGTGCGGTCTTCATGGCTTTGGTAGAGGAGGGGACGTGAGACTGGCGCGTAGGTCCCAGGCAGGGAGTGCGCGTTGAACCCGCCGAAGGGCAGCAGGAAGCGGCCGACCGTGAAGCCGATGATGGGCTTCAATTGGTAGGTGAAGTTCGCGGTGAGCAGACTGAAGCTGTCCATGTGCGTCAGGCACGGCATCACCTCATAGGACAGCTTGCTAGTCAGGTCACCCGAGAACTTCAGGTGGGTGTGCTCGATCTGGAACTGCAGTTCGTCCTGACCGAGGTTGTCAGGATCGTCCGGGAACAGGGTCAGGCGGCCGGAACCCATCAGCGCACCCGAGATCTGGATGGCGGTGCTGACGGTGTCGGAGTCCCAGAATTCGTCTGCATCGTCGGCTGCCTGCGCAGTGGTGGCCCACAGCGCCACTGACAGCGTGGCGAGTGCCGACAAGGTTGTTGGCATTGCCTTCATTGTGTCACGTTCCTTTTCGGAGGGTCACTCCGATGTTGCGGCGTCCCCGTCCGTGGCGGCGGCGTCTTTGGTGCTTTGGTAGTACTTCAGGAAGAGATAGACATTCTTGGCCTGGTCTGGGGAGATGTTGGACTTTGGCTTTGCGGCCATGCGCTTGACGTAGCGAGCCCACTCTGAGGCGGTCTTGTCGGTGTTGATGGGGCGAGCGAGCGTGTGACACTTGCTGCACTTGGCGGCGAAGAGTGTGTAGCGCTCTTGTTGTTCCGCGGGGAACTGCGAGACATCGAGCGCATCCGAGCCCTTGTCTGCGTCATATTCCTTGTCGTTGGCGCCGCTCTCGGCTGCCGCGGCTTCATCTACGCCACCCGTGGCGTCATCCTGAGCGGACGCGCTATTTGACAGAAGGGCGGTGCTACCGGCAAAGAGAGCAGCGAGGAGTGCGACCCGCGTGATGTGGAACCTGCTCATTTCTTGACCTCCGAGGTCGGGTTGTTGGTGTCGTCAGTTGATGGAACACTCGACTCGACCACCCACGTCGCCAGGTCGACCATCTCACCTGGCATAAACGTTGGCCACGCAAGCATCCTATCATTTGAAGCGGTGATCATGGATGGGACATTTTGCCACATGGCTGCCATGAAGTCGGCGGTGCTGCCAAATGACAAGGGGGACGCGCCAGCGACCCCAGACGTGTGACACGCGGCACAGCCCTTCTCGTCGAAGAGCTGTTTACCGACCGTCGCGTCTCCGTGCGAGTTGGCGTCATTCATGAAGAAGATGTAGGCGATGACATCAGCCAGGTCGCTGCCCTTCAGATCGGGAAGATCGATGCCTGCGCTCTCCAACTCGTTTCGCATGGGTACGGCGTGATTCCACATGACGGCTGCGACGTCCGCATAGTCCTGGATCACATCCTTTGGGTGAGTCCCAAGATCCGGGCCCCGTTCACCACCTTCACCACGGAAGGCGTGGCACTTGATGCAGCCGTGATCACGAAAGACCTTGGCGCCTCGGCGGGGGCTGCCGGGCTCGATGTAGACCGGTGCTGGTTCCGGTAGTGACTGGCTGGCCAGGTAGGACAGCAGGTCTGCCATCTCTCCCGTACGAAAGTGCGGTCTGGCGTGCAGGCGACTGTCCATCTCTTCCTGCATGGCCGGCGAGTGGTTCACCATGGCCTGGGCCAACTCCAACAGGGATGTCCCGCTGCCATAGCTGGTCAGGTCGGGTCCGATGGAGTCGCTGCCCAGCTTGTGACAGTCCGAGCAGCCCTTTTGCGTGAACAGGGTCTGACCACGCTCGGGGTTTCCGGCCCGTCCCAGGCGTTCGACGTAGTAGCTGTTGGTCGAAGCAAAGGCGACCAGATCGACGATCTGGTCGGCGGTGCCGACAGGCCACAGCACATGGTGCTCCTCCATGGTCTGGTGCATGGTCGGTGCGGCGTTCCACATTCGCGCGAAGGCGTCGTAGAAGCTGGTGCGAGCGTTCATGTGGCCGAGGCGCGGGCCCAGGTGCTCGGTCGGCGCGTCTCCGACATCGTGGCAGCCCGAGCATGAAAGCTGCTCAAAGAGGCGGGCGCCGACCCGGGGTTCATGGGGAAGGGTCGAGTCTGTTGTGGGAACCGTCCCGGCCAGTGCTGTGGCGCTCAGTGCCGTAACGCTCAGTGCCAGGACCGCGACCGTGCTGCAGAGGATCGTGCGAGGAAGAGTGCGGGTCATGCCTGACCTCCGGCTGCCGCGCCCGCTTCTTCGGGGAGT
>JAADHA010000491.1 GCA_013152105.1 Oligoflexia bacterium
CGCGTAGCCGCAGAGCGAGAGGTGGTCGGCCCGCACCGTGTCGAAGACCACGAAGACTACCGTCGGCTGGTCGAGGGCGGGGGTCACGAGCGGCTTCACCGCCAGGCGCTCGGGCGAGCCCTGTCCGCAGGCGATGATCTGCAGGGCAATTGCGAGGGCGAGAAGGATTCGGATCACGCCGCGACTCTACTCCCTCCTGTCCAGCTTCACGTACCTGGCGGCCTCCAGCATGGGGGGTCGACACCAAGCTGCGCGGCTCAGTCCAGCGCCACCGTGACCAGGTAGTCGCTGGCGCAGTCCGCGCCGCCCTCGCTGCTGACGGTGAGCTCCCAGGTGCCGCTGTCATCCTGCCAGGCCGTGTCGTCGACGGTCGTCGACAAGGTGCCGCTTCCCACATCGTCCATGTACACGATGCCCAGGTCGAGATGCTCTAGCGTGACCCGATAGGACGCCGTGCTGGGGATGTTGCTGACCGACACATTCAAGGTGAACAGGCTCCAGCCCGAGTCGTCCAGGTTGAAGCGGAAGCGGTCCAGGTCGTCATCGTTGTGCAGAGAGGCCAACGCTTGGAGTTCGGGATCTGTGGAGAGATCACCCAGGGTGTAGGCCCCTGGATCGTTGGGTTCGGTGGCGTCATCGTTGACGGCGTCTTCGTCCGTCTCGCCATCGCAGTCGCTGTCCACGCCATCGCAGCCATCCACCACGCCCGGGTTGATGTTGGGGTCGGCGTCGTTGCAGTCCCCATCGTCTACGGACCAGCCATCATCGTCGGCGTCGACAGGCTGCGAGCCGGTCGTGCCCGAGCCCGTACCGCCAGCGTCTGAGCCACCCGCCGTCGAGCCTGTGTCGTCACCAGCGCCGCTTGTTGTCGCGGTGTCCGCTGTGACCACCGTCGCGGCGGACAGGCAGGCGCTCAGAGACAGGCTGAGAGACAGGCTCAGAAGCAGCGTCATCCGGGTAGTGCTCGCGCTGCGAACACAGGCGGGGTGAACGAGTCGGTCGGGCATGAGATCCCCTGGTGAGGCATCCAGCGTGCCGGCGCGAGCGAGAACCCACGAGCACGCCGCGCAGACGCAGTAATGTACCGCCGTGGAATGGACATCTCAGGAGCGGTGGAAGGGTCGTCGCGTGCTCGTCACGGGCGCGTCGGGCTTCCTGGGCCACGCGGTGTGCAAGGTGCTGCGTGCCGCGGGCGCAGACGTTCACGGCACAGGCCGCAGCCGTCCCGTCCCAGCGGGCGTGGTCGCCCACCGGGCGGACCTGCCCGAAGATGCCCGGCAGGTCATCGCAAGCAGCCGTCCCTCGGTCGTGATCAACCTGGCCAGCCCGGTCGACCTGCGCCGCGAGCCATGGCTCTACACCACCCTGCGCCCCGGGATCCTGGATGCCACCGTAGCGCTGGCCCAGGCATGCTCCCAGGCAGGCGCGCGCCTGGTCCAGGTCGGAAGCTGTGAAGAGCTGGCGGGCGGCACCGTGCCGTTCTCGGCCGACGCCCCGCCTCGCCCTACTCGGCCCTCAAGGCGGCCGCGTCGCTTTGGGTGATGCAGCTCCACCGCAGCGCTGGACTCGACGCCGTGGTGGTTCGTCCCTTTCGCAGCATCGGCCCCGGCGAGATCCACGGCCTGGTGGCGGCGTCCTGCCGGGCTGCCCTCCGCAAGCAGGCGCTGCGCCTCACCGACGGGGCCCAGGTACGCGAGTGGAACGATGTGCGCGCCATCGCCACGGGGCTGGTCGGGATCGCGGCCCACCCCGAAGCCACCGGACGCTGCCTCAACCTGGGCGGCGGACCGCGACTGTCGGTGCAAAACCTGGTGCGCCAGATCTACCGTCTGGCTGGTGCGGACCCGGCGCTGCTCGAATTCGGCGCCCTGCCCCGCCGTGCCGGCGAGATCGATGACTTCTGGGGCGATCACAGCGCCACCGCTGCGCTGCTGGGAACCCTGCCCGTGACGGACCTGGACGACACCCTCAAGCGCACCTTGGCGTGGTACGCCCAGCATCCAGAGGGAAGCCCATGACGCCGCTGTGGATCCGCACCGAGCCGATCACTCGGCACGACGGCCCCAGTGGAGCCCTGCACAAGGTCTGGCCCCGTTCCGTGAGCGGCGAGGTCTACGTCGTCGAGCTGCGGCCCGGCCACCCACGGGGCCACCACCTGCATCGCCACGGCGGCGAGTGGTTCGTGGCGCTGAGCGGGCGCGTGGTCCTGGTCGTACAAGACCCCGACAGCGGGGCGCGGGCCGAGCTTGATCTGAGCGGGATCCGGGCTCGGGTCGAGGCAGGTCAGGCCCACGCGATCTACGCGATGGGCACGCCGGCCCTGGTGCTGGCCATCGCCGACCTCGCACACCCCGCCGAGGGCACGGTGCCCTGGCCCGTCTCGCCGCCGCGAGGGGCAGCGTGATCGCCCTCGCTCGCACGCTCATCCTCGCGCTCCTCCCAGCGATGCTCACCGCCACGGCCCTGGCCGCCCAGGCACCCTGGTGGTTGACCCTCGGCCTGGGCATCCCGACCCTGATGCTCAACCCCGGGCTGGGCTGGGCCCGCTGGCTCGCGGCGCGACAGGCTGCTCGGCCGGCGTCAACAGACGCGCCTTGCAGGGCCCCGACGGCGCTGCAGATCGGCCTGGATGCCGCGTGGATCTCCATGGCCTGGACCTGGCTTGCCGTCGCCCTGGTCCGCGAGACGGGCCTGCGCGGAGACGCGGAAGCCTATGGGCTGTTGGCGCTGGCGGCCGCATTCGGGCTTCTGGGGCAGTGGCTGGACCGCGACCACCATCCTGCCTCCCCGCCCATCCCCGGCGAGCGCCTGGGATCCGCCGCCGTCGTCGTCGCCGTGCTGCTGTCCGCGCTCTGGCGATATGGCGACCTGGTCCGCCCGCTGGACGGCTACTGGTGGATGGCGGGAGCCGATGATGAAGGCCACCAGGTCCTGCCTATCGTCGCGGGCCAGGGCTTCGCGGCCGTGACGCCGCTGGGGTGGCCCGAGTCCGGCGCCTTGAGGCTGGACCTGCCCCCAGGCGATGCCCCAGTCCAAGCCACGCTCGTCGCCAGCGAGGCCGCAAAAGGGCGCTTGATCCTGGCCGTCCGAGGTCCCATCGGCAGCCAGGTCCAGGTGGGTGATCGCGAAGCGACCGTGGCTCGAAGCATCCAGGAGGAAGGAGAGGACAAGCCCGTCCGGCGCTACCTGGACAAAGGCACCGCGGGGCTCGCGCTAGATGTCGACCTGAAGGCTGGCCAGGCCGTGGCCGTGCAGGTCAGGGGCGACAGCCTCTACGTGCTCCCCGGCACCGAAGCGGTGTGGGCCGCCCACGCCTCGGGCGACCTGCGCTACACGCACTACTGGCAGATCCTCAACCAGGTGGAGAACCTGGACTGGGCCGCCGAGGTGCTGGACTGGCGCTGGTTCACCCTTCACCAACCACCAGCCTGGAGCCCCCTGCTGGCGACCAGTCTGCTGCTTGGCGACGGCGATCTTCCGGGCAACAATCTGCTTTTCTTGTGGGTGATCGGGCTGGTGGGGCTCAGCGCGGTCCGGCTCTCGGCGCTGCTGGCCCCAAGGGCACCCGCCGCGGCCTGGCTGATACCGGCTGGGGGTCGGCGTTCACGCCCTGCTGATGTTCGAGCCAGGCAGCACGAACTTCCCCGACAGCCTGTATGCCGCCGCCGTGGTCGCCGTGGCCGGTGCCCTGGTGTCCAGACGCGCTGGCTGGTTTGTCGCCCTGGGGCTGGCAGCCGGACTGCTGCGCTGGCCGGGCATCGTCGTCGCCACCATCCTCGCCTTGTGCTGGTGGGCGGTCAGCAGGGAAGCTCCGTGGCGGAAGCTCGGCCTGCTGTGGGCCGCCGTGGCGGGACTGGCTGCGGTGGCTTTGGTGATCGCGCTGATGGGCGGGCTGGATGACATGCTGTTCATCCTCTACTTCGAGACCTTCCCCGAGCACTGGCATGGTCACTACCAGCTCTCTGGACTCGCCTCCCGAGTTCCTGAATTCTACTGGATCTGGCTTCGCTATACCGGCGGCGGCCTGCTGCTGGCGGCGCTCTGTATTGTCGGCCCGAGCAACTCGGCTCGGCGAGGCCTTCGCTTCCTGCTGGCCAGCGCGCTGATCTACAGCCTGCTCCTCTGCACCATCGACCACCACCCCACCCACTACTTCCTGCCACTGATTGCACTGACCGGTCCCGCTGTCGTCGCGGCGTCGACCGCTGCCTCATCGAAGTGGATGAAGTGGGTCATCACACTGTTCACCCTGGCGGGCCTGTGGACAACTCTGTGGATCGGCCAAGTCTTTTAAATCATGCCCATGAAACCTACATCATCGACAGCAAAAGCCAAACGAGCAGGCTCTCCATCCAAGAAGAAATCCACAGGCATCAACAGGTTTTCCACAAGCATGATCGCAATCTTGTGGGCGGCCGCTTGGACTATCAGTAACTTGGGCTGGTTGGCCTCGGACCACCTGATCAGAGACGGTGACGAAGAGGGTCATATCGGTGCTGCCGAGTTGTTTCGCGCCGACTTGCTGGACGGACACCCCCTGCACTGGCTGGGCCGCGCCTGGGCCGGAGATATGGGCGATTATCCTTCGTTTTTTCCAGCCCTGACCGGTGCATGGTGGTGGACCACCGGCGTCGGCGAGCCCGGGGTACCCCAGGTTCGTGCTCTGGGACTGCTGTGGGTGCTCCTGGCTGCGTCGGCCGCCGCCGCCCTCGCATCTCGCGCCCAGGCACGCGGCGCCGGGCTTCTGGCCTTCATCGCCCTCACCCTGCTCCCGCTGCCGGTGGGCCTGGGCCGCCACTTCATGCCCGAGGGCATGCTGGTGGCAGCGACGACCGTGGCCGTGCTGGCCGCTGTCCGGGTCGCCGAGCGCCCCAGCCTGGGCCGAGGGGCCGCCCTGGGCCTGGCCATCGGAGCCGGCTTCCTGGTCAAGCAGACCTTCCTCCTGGTGGGTCTGCCCGGTGTCGCCGCCGGACTGTTCATCAGGCCCCGGCAGTCTTTCTCCAAGAGCGCGGGTCTTGGGGCGGCTTGCGCCACCATCCTGGTGGCCAGTCTCGTCGCCGGCCCCTGGTGCATCAGCCAGCTCCCCCGACAGCTTCGCTACAGCACCGGCAGCGCCCTCCACGTCGGGGAGCACGCCCAGCTCCTTGGCCACGCTTTCTACTACCCCGTGGTCGCCGCGCTGCTGGTGGTCGGCCCGGTCTTGACCCTGCTGGGGCTTGGCGCCGCGATCATCGGCGCGCGCTCGCGGTGGTCGCCAGCTCGCCGACGGGTCTTCACCGTGGCGCTGGTCTGGATCGGCGTGTCCGTGCTGCTCCTCACCCTGGTGCCCAAGAAGTACCCGCGGCTGCTGGCTCCGGTCGCCCCCGCTGTCGCGGTGATCATCGGCGTCGGGCTGGCCGGCCGACGGCGCGCACTGGTCGCTGGAGCCACGCTGGTCGCTGGCGGCGCCGGATGGCTCTTCCTCCGCTCCACCGAGCCTCCCCTCACCCTGCCAGCGACCATTCAACGGGTCGTTCCAGGCTGCCCCCAGCACTGGCTGCGTCCGGCGGTGGACGACGACCTGGGCATGGCCGCGGTCGCAGCCCTCATTCGCGCCGCGGGCCCTGGACCGGTGCGGATCATCGACGGACCCGAGATCCCCTGTCAGATCCAGACAACGGCTCCATGGGCACAACACCTGGGTCCCTACCTGCGCCGCACCGGACAGGACCGCGTGCTCTACATCGAGCCGGCACAGGCGGACACCAGCGACCAGCCCGCGGGGCCTGCGGTCCTGACGATCCACTGGGAGCCGCAGGGACTGCCGGAAGGAAGCGGGGGCCAGGTCGTGTCCGTGCCCCTGCTGGGGGGCCGCTTTCGCGTCCTGCCTGGGGATTCCTGATCGCGCGGCGCCGTGCTAAACTGTCCCAAGGAACCGTCTCACCCCTGGAGTCTCGCAGTGTCCGAGCCGACCATCACGAACCAGCGCCAGAGCCTGCCACGCGAATTCCTGGACTTCATCGTGCACAACAAGGCGTGGTGGATGACCCCCATCATCATGGTGCTGGCGCTGATGATCGCGTTCATCATCTTCGCTGAAAGCTCGCCAATCCTGCCGTTCATCTACACCGTGATCTGAACCAGGCGACAGCCCTACCAAGGCCGCTGCGCGCGGCCCACATCGCTGGTGCCCGCGCCGCTGGAAATCGGGGGGACGGCACACTGGTAGGTCTCTGCCCCAGGCGGCGGGGGCCCTCGGTCAAGCCGCCGGCGCTTGTCCAGCTTGATGAAGATCGAGATGGGTCCCATCGCAAACACATAGACCACGGCCATCAGGATCCAGGACTGTGCCTTCACCAGCAGATGAGCCAGCCCCTTCCAGCGCCGCCACAGTGTCTTCATCAGGCTCAGGACCATGGGCTCCTCCGCATGACCGCGCAGTGCGCGGCCGGTCGCCCTCGCATCCTACCTGTCTATCACCCCGTGGTCGCGTGCTCGCGCTTGCTTTGCCGCGCCTCAGCCGGTGGGCTAACCCCAAGCGGCTTGGCACTTGCCGCGCGCTGACCGCGCCCGGTCCTGGCGCGCCTGGCCTCCCCCGCCGACCCCGAGCACCGCGACTCCATGCCCAGCACCCCCGCGCACACCCGCCCATCTCCGGTCCTCCTCGGCACGCTGGCCATCCCTCTGTGTATGGCCCTGACGACCCGACCCGCCCATGCCGCCGAGCTGGTCTGGGACGGCCACTACCGCGCCGAGGGACACATCTACGACACGCTCTCCCTCTCCAGGGACAACGCCAACGCCGAGGGCGCCGCGTCGTGGATCGACCACAAGGCCCGCCTGCGGCCCGGCCTGCTGCTGTCAAGCCACGTCGCCTTCTACACCCAGCTCGATCTGCTGCCCTTCGTGGCCTTCGGCCAGACCCCATCAGGCGGGGTGGATATCACCACCGGCGACACCTTGCCCCTGGTCTACGACCAGTCGGTCCAGCCTCCCACGACCACTGACGACGCGGCGACCCTGCAGAATCTGCGCGTCACTCGCTTGTGGGGTGAAGCCTACTTCGACGGCATCGGCACCTTGCGCTTCGGCCGCGTGCCCGTCTCGTGGGGATCGGGCATGGTCTTCAGCGACGGCAACCGCCCCCAGGACGACGCTGGGGACACCGAAGATCGCGTGTCCTTCACGGGCCTGGCGGGACCGGTCTACATCATGGGCGCCTTTGGCGTGCCCTATGCGGGCCTGGTGAACAAGAGCGACGCCATGCGCAGCATCACCACCAGCGTCGCACACATCGCCGAACAAGCCGGGGTGGGCTTCTACAACACCTACCGGTGGCGCAACGACAACGGCACCAAGGTCATCCTGTGGACTGGCGACGTCTGGGGCAAGGCCGAGCTCGGTCCGCTTCGGATCGAGGGCGAATTCGCCAGCGTCCTGGGCTCGGGCGACCTGAGCACGGGCGCCAACGGCGTGTCCATCTCATCCTTTGGAGGCCAGATCAGCGCTGGCCTGACCGCGAACCGACTGCTGCTGGGCCTGGGCATGGGTATCGCGGGCGGCGACAAGGACACCGGAGACAGCAAGATCCACACCTTTGCCTTCGACCCGGACTTCGATGTCGCCCTGATCATGTTCGAGCAGCCCATGCCGATGCTGGCTGCCACCGTGCCGAACGACACCAATAACGGGCGCGACGACGGGGCGGTGCGCACGTGGAATGGCGTCTCCAACGCCGTCTACCTGCGCCCCAGCGTCGGCTACCAACTTCGCGATGACCTCAAGGCCGAGGCCAGCGTCTTCGCGGCCCAGGCCGCCAAGCTGCCTGACGACGAGAGCGCCAACAAGGGCTACGGCATCGAGCTGGATCTCAAGCTGGACTACCGCCCCTTCGAGCACTTCAGGATGGAGTGGACCAACGGCTACTTCATGCCCGGCACCTACTACAGCAACTACACGGACGACACCCTGGGCGGCAACTTCAACCGCAACGCCCTGGGCACCCGCATGCAGGCAATCGTCGAGTTCTGAGGAAAGCTTCCCATGATCCTGTCCGGCGTCTTCACGGCCCTCGTCACGCCCTTTGACAACGGCGAGGTCGACCTCTCGACCTTCCGAGCGCTCTGCGAGCGCCAGCTCGACGCGGGCATCGCGGGCCTGGTGCCATGTGGAACCACCGGCGAGACCCCGACCCTCAGTCACGGCGAGTGGAGCAGCTTGATCGAGACCGCCGTCCATGCGGCCGCGGACCACGCGGCCAGGACCGGGCGTGTTGTACCGGTCATCGCCGGCGTGGGCAGCAACAGCACGGCGCACACGGTCGACAATGTCCGCGCCGCCAGGCGACTCGGCGTGGACGCCGGCCTGGCCGTCTTCCCCTACTACAACAAGCCGAACCCCAGGGGACTGGCGGCCCATGTCCAGCGCGTGTGCGCCGAGGGCCTTCCAATCGTGCTCTACCACGTGCCCGGACGCACCGGACAACGCCTGCCGGTGCGCCAGCTCCTGGCCCTCTGCCAGACAGCCGGCGTGCTCGCCTGCAAGGAAGCGACCGGCGATGTGGCCTACGGACTTGATCTGCTAGAAGGCTTGGAAGACCACGCTCGGACCGGCCACCGGGTGTCGCTCTTGTCCGGCGATGATTTCACCTTCGCTCCGCTCGTCTCGATGGGCGCTCAGGGCGTGATCTCGGTGCTCAGCAACGTGGCCCCACGCCAGACCGTCGCCTGGTGCGACGCCGCTGCGACCGGCGACATCACCAGGCTTCGCGAGCTTCGCCGCCGCCTCCAGCCACTGGTTCGCGCGCTGTTCAGCGACACCAACCCGGTCCCCGTGAAGGCCGCCATGGCCGCCATGGGCCTGTGCTCGGACGCGGTGCGCCTGCCCCTGGCGATCGGCGCCCCTCCCGCTCCCGCCCTCCTCGACGGTCTGGACTGAGCCATGCCTCGCGCCACACCTGATCTCGCCACCATCGCCATCCACGGGGCCAGCGGACGCCTGGGCAAGCTCATCGTGCAGCAGGCCGCGCAGCGCTTCGCCGGGCCCATTCTTCGCGATGGTCCGATACCGCCCTGCGGCGCGGTGGTGGATGTCAGCTCGGCCCAGGGCACCGTCGCCCTGGTCGCCCGACTGGACCGCCAGCCCCTGTTGGTCGGCACGACCGGCGACCTGCCCATCGACCTGCTGGAACGCTACGCCAAGCGTGCCCCCGTGGCCATCGTCTCCAACTTCTCGGCTGGTGTGCCGCTGCTGATCGACCTGGTTCAGGGCCTGATGCCCCGCCTGCCCCATGGCTGGCAGGTCGAAGTCGTCGAAGCCCACCACGCCGCCAAGAAGGACGCGCCGAGCGGGACGGCCAAGCGGCTGCTGACCGCGATCGGCCGACCGGATGTGCCCACCCACAGCCTGCGGATCGGGGACACGGTCGGCGAGCACCGCGTGATCCTGGCCGGCCCCGGCGAGCGCCTGGAGCTGACCCATATCGCCACGCGGCGCGACGTCTTCGCGATCGGTGCGCTGCGCCATGTGGACTGGTTGGTGCGGCAGGCGCCCGGCCTGTACCGACCGTGAGCCCCCGAAAGCTCACGCCGCCCTCACGGGCGACCAATATCCATCTGCTGGTCCTCGGGACCCAGGTAGCAGCGCTGCATGACAAGGTCAAAGCGCGGCGCTGGTCAGCCGCACGTACGGGCGCCGTGCGGTACCTGCGGGAGATAGAACGCGGCGGCCCCGCGCTGGCCGCCTGCGTCCAACAGGACACCGACTGGGTTGCCGCCTTGTTGGTCCGAGTGGAGTGGCAGCTCGGACCGAAACATAGCCGTGCCTCAAGGATTGAACAGGCATTCTTCCTCGGGCTCAAACACGCGCCCGATCTTACGCTTCGCCAGGTCCTCGACATCCACCAGCACCAACCGCCAGAAGCCGGTAGGATCCTGTTTGCGTGGGCAGGGCGGCTATGCAAGCCAAGGGGTTGGTGGGCCATGTACCATCCTGCCCAGCCCCGGCTGCTGTGCGAGGCGGTCCAGGCGGGCTTGAACGCCGCAGACCTCGAGGCCCTGACCCGGAAATACCAGGGTGTGTATGCTCGCCTGGCCTGGATCGACAGGTTGGAGCAGGACGGGGACCGGGAAAAGGCCATTGTGGTCGCAAAAACCGGTGAGTCCATCCTGTATCTTCCCGAGGAACGAAACACGTTGCGGGCGCGCCTCGGCGCCCTCTACATGGCCCACGGGCGGGACGAAGAGGCCCGGGAAACATGGCGGCGAACGTGGAGCCAGGACGCCAGCACGGTGGTTCTATGCCAGATCTGGAACTCGGCCGGGCCCGCGGCACCCGACTTCTTTCGCAGCGTCCTCGAGCAGGCATACAGCGAAGAGACCGCGGTCTCGAGCGACCTCCAGACGCGCATCGAGATCCTGCTTGGTGACATCGAGTTGCCCCTGGCCAGGCTCCAGGCGGCCTCACTCAAGGACTGGTGGAAGATCGAAAAGGGGCGCCACCCCGCCGACATCGTCCTGCCCTTGCTGCTGCGCCTCGGCACAGGCCAGGCCGAGCTTGGGCCAGACCTGGAGGTGACGCGGTACTGGCGATCCACAGACCTGCGGTCGCGTCGACATTCCCGTTTCGTCCCCACAATTCAACCGCGCTGGTCCTTACTGGTGGACCAGGTAGTCTCCACCCACCAGAGCTGGCTCGTGGACGCACCCACCTGGCGGGCCAGTGCCGCGCGTGTGCTCTCCGAGATGGTGGACGCCGCCTTCTCCGCCCGCGCCACCACAACCTACGGCCGGCTGGCCTTGCTGCTCACCACCCTGATCGAGGTGGGCACCATCGCGGGCGATCCCCACGCAAAGGCCACGGTGCAGAGCATCCTGCGCCGCTACCCCCGCCACCGCGCCCTGTCGCGAATGGTTGAGGAACAATGGTCGTTTTCGCTGCTACGCGAAGACGACGGCTCCTAACCCGGTCCCTGGTTGTTCAATAGCGGGTGCCCGGCACGACCACGATGATGTCCTGGCTGTTCAGCAGGACGCTGTCGTCGCCCAGCACGTTCAGGGTCGCCGCTCCAACCGCCGGTGTCGGATCTACCGTCAGCGGAGCACGGCGGACAGGGATGGCTGGGAGAGTCTACGCATGGTGTGCTCCGATCATAGCCGAAAACACCCGGTTGCACGCCCGAGTAGTGTCGGCGATATGCTCGGCCAGGAACCGGGGTTCGCCTTCAGCCGGGCCGCATGGTTGGCCACCGCCGGAAGCAGCGGTGACGGCAGAGCTTGCCCCCCCCGCCGACGGCGGCCCGAAGCGCGCGGCTGCCACTAGAATGGACAAGGCTTCAGCCATGCCATCAAGTGCATACTTGGGCGACCGCTACGGACCCGGGCTCAGCAGGAGATAGGCGGAGTCCCCCCCAAGAACCGACGAGCAGGTCGGCCGTGCCGTCCCCATTGACGTCTCCCGCCCCGGACACCGCGGACCCGGCGAAGTCGTCGGCTGCTTCTCCGGTGTACTCGGCGTCGGCGTCCGCCAGGCCGACCGAGGCCGGGGCCACGCTCCCCAACACCAGGTAGGCCGCCCCGGCCCAGTCACCGGCGGCGCCGTTTCCCGGGTCCCCGACCAGCATGTCGTCGTAGCCGTCCCCGTCG
>JAADHA010000382.1 GCA_013152105.1 Oligoflexia bacterium
GACGACATCGACACGCTGCAGGCCTATGATGGTAGCGACACCGTGGTGGGTCCGGGTGGCTACGCGGTCGTCCTGGACTCGGATTATGCTGGGGACTACACGACGATCCCCGATGGCACTGTCCTGTTGACCACCGGCGACACACGACTGGGCAATGGCCTGACCACCAGTGATGAGATCACGTTGTATGAATCGGACGGCAGCACCATCGCCTCGACCTACACCCACGCCAGCGACCCGGGCGACGGCATCTCGATGGAGATGGTGGACCTCGCGACCGGCGACGCCTCGGGCAACTGGCGGGCCAGCGTCTGCGATGGCGGAAGCAGCCCGGGCAGCGCCGAGTGCTTCCCCGAGAGTGGCGACCCGACCGGGCTGGTCATCACCGAAGTGCTGGCGAACGCGGTCCATGAAGCGTCAGACGAGTACGTAGAACTCTACAACCCGACCGACACCGAGATCGACGCATCCGGCCTGATCGTGGAGGATGGGGGCGGCTACAGCGACCGCCTGGTCGGATTCCAAAGTGGCTCGACGCTGATCGGCCCCGGAGAGCACGCCCTGATCCTGGATGAACAGTACGCCTACGCCTACTTCCTGCCGGGCGACATCACGCTGCTGTCCGCGGGTACGACCATTGGCAACGGGCTGGCCAATGCGACGGACACAGTCAGCCTGTACCTGTCCGATGGCAGCACACTGGTCGACTCCTTCTCGTGGCCGACCGCGACCAGTGACGGCGTCAGCATCGAGAAGATCGACTACGCCGGTGGCGACGTGGAGACGAACTGGCAGGCCGGCGACGCGGCGTGCGATCGCGGCCGGACGCCCGGCAAGCTCAACGCGGCGGCTGGTGGTCTGTGCGGTCCGTTGGTCGTGACCGAGGTCATGGCGAACCCCTTGACCGAGAGCAGCGGCGAGTTCATCGAGCTGTGGAACCCCAGCAGCCAGGACCTGGACCTCGAGGGGCTGATCATCACGGATGGCGACGCTGACGATGTGCTCACCAGCCGTGGTGGCGACAGCACGGTGATCCCGGCCGGCGGTTACGCCCTGATTGTCGAGGACGGCTACGCCGACGACTACACGCTGGACAGCAGTCTGGTCGTGGTGACCACCGGCGACAACACCGTGGGCAATGCGCTGTCGGTCAGCGACCCGGTTCAGCTCTTGGAGCCAGACGGCACCAGCGTCATCGCCAACTACCTGTTCCCCTTCAACCCGGGCAATGGCGTGTCGGCCGAGAAGATCGACCCGCTCGACGTCTCGGCCTTGGACTCTGCGGACAACTGGACGGCCAGCACCTGCGCCAGCGGCAGCAGCCCTGGCCTGGAGAATTGCTCCAGCTCGACCAGCACCTCGGCCACGACCAGCGACCTCGACCTGGTCATCAGCGAGGTCATGTCCAACCCGCTGACCGAGAGCACGGGCGAGTTCGTCGAGCTGTACAACGCCGGGGCGGACAGCATCGACCTGCTGTACTTCGTGATCTGGGATGGCGACGCCCTGGACACGATCATGGGCTACAGCGACATCTACGACACCGTGCTCGACCCCGGCCAGTACGCGGTGATCCTCGATAGCGGCTATGCGGGCGAGTACACGATCCCGGCGGATGCCCTGCTGCTGACGACGGACGACGCGACGGTGGCTTCGGGGCTCGCGGTGGACGATCCAGTCTACCTGTACGAGAGCGGTGCCACGGCCCTGGTGGACTCGTACACCTTCCCCTTTGACGCCGGCAACGGGACCAGCGTAGAGAAGGTCGACCTGGCCGCGGGTGACCTCGAAACCAACTGGATCGCCAGTAGCTGCGGCGCCTCACCTGGCGACACCAATTGCCTCTGAGTTCCTGACCCTTCCGCTGTTGATTCTGGAGGAGATCTCACCATGACCACTCTGCTCATCCTTCCACTCGCCCTCTCGCTCAGCATGGCCTGTGGCGGAAAAAACAAGGACGACACAGGAACGACCGGGACGACCGGTGACGCGGGTACGACCGGTGACGCGGGCACGACCGGCGACGCAGGCACGACCGGCGACACGGGCACGACCGGCGACGCGGGTACGACCAGTTCGGAGCTGGCCAGCTTGGCCATCGACGCATCGGCGGTCGACATCACGACGCGCGAGACCGTGACCTTCACGGTGACGGCGACCTACGACGACGGCAGCACAGAGGATGTCACGGCATCTTCGACGCTGGCCAGCAGCGATGAGTCCATCCTGAAGTTCTACGCCGAACCCGAAGCCCAGCCCCTGCTGGGCGGCGACGTGACCGTCACCGGCACCTTCGACAGCCAGGACGCGTCCACCACCGTGACGATCAGCCTGTCTCCGATACAGGCCGGCGACCTGGTGATCAACGAACTGCTGACCGATGGATCGGTAGACGGGGACCCCAATGGTGATGGCACCGTCGACGCGACCGAGGACGAGTTCATCGAGCTGGTCAACGCGGCCGATGTCACCATCGACCTGTCCGGCCTGCAGATCCTGGAGCAGGACTTCCCGGGCTTGCCGCGCCACACCTTTGCGGACGGCACGGTGTTGCAGGCTGGCCAGGCCATCGTCGTGTTCGGCGGGGGCTCGGTCGATGCACTCTCGGCGGCCAATGTCAGCTTTGTGGTCGCCGACAACGACGACCCGGGGACGGCCTACGGTTTGGCCTTGACCAACGCTGGCGACAACGTGAGCCTGACGACCGACCTCGGCAAGTCCACCCTGGGCTCCGTGTCCTATGGCGACGCGAACATTGAAGGCACGGTGCCCGCTGTCGAGGACGCCAGCCTGCAGCTCGATCCCGACGTGACGGGCACCGAGTACGTTGATCACAGCACGATCGACGGCGCTATCGGTGCATTCAGCCCGGGCACGATGCTGGACGGAACCGAGTTCAGCGGGCCTGACGCGGTCTACGGCGGCTGATCGCGTCGCGGGCGCGGCGGGCACGATCCCGAGTCCTGCCATATAGTGGCACGACCCCCTGGAAGCCTCTGATGCTGCCCGACGACTGGAAGCCGATCGATTCCCTGGCTGTGTTGCTGCTCTCGGTGGCAGCGGCGGACGGGGATGCGGATCGGACCGAGTTGGACACGATCACCGCGCGGCTCTGTGCGTTGGCTCCAAAGTCCCATGATCGGGTCGACGAAGCGGTGCATCGGGCCCTGGATCACTGGTTTCTCCAGATAGTCCCTGGTGTCGACCTGGACCCGGGTGACTGGGTTGCCCACCACTGCAAGATCCTCTCTGATCGCTACGGGCCCAAGGTGCTGCACCGCTTCGTGGTGGACATGGTGGCGGTGGCCAAGGCTTCGGGTGGGGCGCAGGCAGCCGAGATCCAGCTCACGGCGGGCATCGCCAGCGCGTGGGGGCTGGACCCCATGGCTGCGCGGATGGTGACCCAGTTCAACCGGGCGCAACAGCGCAAAGCCTGAAGGGCAGCGCGCGAGATCAGCTCCAGGGCAGGTCCAGCCGAACCTGGATGTCAGGCTTGATCTTCAGCACGCCGAGCGGTGCCTTGAAGGGCACGATGCCCCAGTCCGGCTGGTGCAGGCTGAGCTGACAGATCGCCCGCCCCTCGGACAATTCGGCCTGAAAGTCCAGGTCGTGGCTGTGAGGCGGGATTTGCAGCGTGCCGCGTCCCTCGATGAGATCCTCGTCCCAGTCGAAGTCGTCGCACTCGAAGTGAATCTGCGTCGGCCGATGGCGCGGAAAGACCCGCTTGCGGATATTGTCGAGGATGTCGCGTCGGTCCTTGGGGGACAGCCTGCTGGGATCGAGCTCACCGTCCCGCAAGGCGCCCCTGACTTCCAGGCTGTCCCCATCGAAGTCGCCGCTGATCCGGCTGTCGTCCACGGTGAGCGACCAGCGCGTCACGATCAGCTCCATATCATGACCCATCGCGGACAACAGGCCCGCCTTGAAGACCCGGATGGTGCAGGATCCGTCCGTGGGACCGTAGGTGCTCACGCGTACCTCTGGGCCAGGGTCTGTCCCATGCGATGCGCGATCGCCCACATGGTCAGCATGGGGTTCACCCCGGGGCTGGTGGGGAAGATGCTGGTGTCGCACACGAACAGATCGTCGACTCCGTAGACCGCGCCGGTGGGATCACAGGCATGGCGGTCCGGGTCGGTGCCCATGGACATGGTGCTGAACACGTGGTTGCTGCCGGTGGGCAGGTCATGATGGTCCAGGCGAGCGCTGCGGACGGCCGCGACATCTTCGGGCCCGTGCAACACCAGGGGCAGGCCGTGCACACCGGGGTAGACGCGCTTCGCGCCGACGGCAAAGAACATCTCGGCCAGGGTGGCGGTCGCGTGCTGGAGGCGCCGCACGTCGCCCAGGCCCATCTGGAAGCTGACGGTGGGGCGCGGCACGCCTTGGATGTAGCGCACGCTTCCGCTGCTGTCGTCACCGCTGGCCCAGGCGTCCCAGGTGGCCATATTGCGGTAGCGAGCGAGCTGCCGCTTGAGCCCACGCCCCATGGAAGGCATGCGGAAGGCCATCAAGGCGGGATCGGCCCACAGGGACTCCAGCTTGATGCCGTAGTCGAGCAGGTCCAGGCAGTGCACACCCTGCGATGCGCCGGTCCAGGGGTAGACAGGCTGATCGAACTCGCCAGCCACGACGGTGCTGGGGTGCAAGCGCAGGTTGGCGCCGATGGCCGGAGCCAAGAGGCCGCTCTTCTGGCAGAGGGCGGGTGTCGCGATGACCCCGGTGGCCAGGACGGTGTAGCGCGCCGAGATGCGCGCAGTGGCGGTTCGCCGACCGGTGAAGGGCTCCTCGATGAAGCCCTCGATGCCGGCCACTCGGCCGCCGCGTCGCAGCAGGCGATCGGCGACCACCGACGTGTAGACCCGCCCGCCGGCGGCGATGAACTCGGGGATGCCGCGCCGGTCATGGGAGAGCTTCGCGCCGTTGCGACACCCGTAGAGGCACCCCGCCGAGCCGAGGCACCCATCTTCGCTGCGCAGGATCGGCGTCGCGGTCAGGCCGATGGCCTGGCAGCCCTGCGCGAAGAGCTGGTTGCGAGGCCCTTGGACGTCGTCCGCTACGGGGCGCACGCCCATGAATTCCTCGACCGCCTTGAAGTGAGGCTCGAGGGCGGCCGGGCTCATGTCCTCCAGACCGTGATCCTCGACCCAAGACTCCAGGGCCGCGTCCGTTGCCCGCAGGCAGATGGCGCTGTTGATCACTGACCCGCCGCCCAGCGCCTTGGCCTGCATGGTGGGTGCGATGACGTTGCCGCGGGTTGTGCGCAGGCCGCTGTCCCACATCAAGCGGGTCATGCTGAGCCCGCCGTCTCGCACCAGGTCCTGCTTGCGCAGCACCGGCCCGGCCTCGACCAGGATCACGCGTTGCCCCTGCCGAGCCAACTGCAAGGCGACGATGGCGCCACCGGGCCCGGAGCCGACCACCAGGGCGTCGCAGGACTCCCGCAGATCGCCTTGGTAGTCACTGAATTCAAAGAGCCCCGTGGGCCGGCCGATGAAGCGGTTGGGCGGGGTCGCCGGCGGGTCGTCCAGGCTTTGCTGGTGGGCCTCTTCTTCGGTCATGCCGGCGACCGCCCGGGCCACGAAGGCCATCGGTGCGTCGGGGTCTGGGGGCGCGCTGACGCCGACCTGCTGGTTCACCTGATCACTGCTGAAATAGCCGATCAGGCAGATCGAGCGGAGGGCTTCGAAGGCCATGCGCCGGGTGTAGACCGGGCTCTCTTCCCAGGAGCGAAGGTAGTCCGCGGCGTCGCTGGAGTCGGCATTGACCAGGCGTGCCGTGGGACTGGAGGCCCAGGCCGCATAGCCGCGATCAAAGAGCTGCAGCAGGCCGCGGAGCTGGGCTTGCTCAAAGGGCAGGGCCGCGGCGATCAAGGCATCGACATGATCGGCCACCTGCGCATCGAAGCCATCGGGCAGGCCCTTGGCTTCTCGTGGAAAGACGGCCTGACCCAGACTCTTGAGAATCCGGGCCTCGTCGGCGCTCAACACCTGCATGGCGGTCTCCTGGAGGGCAGCTCCGCTTAACCTCGATTCCCTGGAGACAGGGCAGATGGCACGCCACGCTACGCCTGAGGATCGATCCCCAACTCGCGAAGTTGCGCCGCCAGGGTGTCTGCTCGGGCCTGGGCCTGTGCGCGCGCGGCGTCCATCTCGACCATGGACAAGAAGGGGCGGCCGTCTGGGTGCCAGGCCTTGAGATGTCCATCCACGACGGCGAAGCGCACGCCCAAGAGCGGGCTTGTGAAGCCATCTTCGGTGCTGACCGCTTCGAGCTGATCGCCCTGGCGGATGAAGGCGCTGAACGCGTGCCGGATCTGGTCGAAGGCGTAGAATTCCTGGACGCCATAGCGGTCGTAGAAGCGCAGCTTTTGGGCATGCTGGGGGAAGTCGCTGTTGGGCGACCACCACTCGAAGACCACGTGCGGCGGCGTGTCGTCTTCTTCCCACTGCTTGTACGACCCGCGGTGGCCCTTGGGCCTGCCTAGCGCGACGTAGACATCGGGAGCCACCCGGATATCGGGCTGCCCCTGCACCGGGTACCACAAGTGGTCTCCGGCTACGAAGTCTTTGAGCAGCGCGTCCAGGTTTCCCTGGAAGGTCTGGATGAACTCGAATTGTTCCGTGTTGTCGGCCATGGGCTGCCCGTCTGAGTCCGGGTACACGATGGCACCCGACCACTGTGCTGCGTCTGCTGGGAGGGGGCTGGACATGAGTGCATCGTACCCCGGGGACGCGGGGTTTGGGAAACCGGGACCATCGATCAGAGGGGCGGGGCCTTGCCTTCACACCTTGGCGCTGCTGTAGCCCACCATGCGCTGCTGCTTGGGGTCCCAGAGCTTGAGGGCGAAGCAGGCGGCGATGGCCGAAGGACGCCAGGATGTGCGGCCAGGGTGTTGCAGCTCGGGGATGGCCTTCATCGCCTTGGGCAGGTTGTAGAAGGGGATCCGGTGGTTGAGGTGGTGGACATGGTGATAGCCGATGTTCCCCGTGAACCAGTGCATGAGGGGCGACATCTCGAACATGCTGGACGAGCGCAAGGCCGCGTCGTGGTAGCTCCAGGTCTGGCGCGACGCGATGTACACGCCAGGAAAGTTGTGCTGGGCATAGAACAGGTAGCCGCCCGCCGCGAAGGTGATCATCATCGGCCACAGGATGCCGACCAGCGCGGCCTCCCAGCCCAAGGTCAGCACGACGGTGGTGAATGCGGCGACGTGAAGCAGAATGGCCACGGGGCCCGCCCAGTGCGTGCGCGGGCTGCGAAAGAACGAGCCCATGCACATGCCGGCCATGAAGATGCTGAAGTAGCCCAGGGCGATGAACAGGGGGCTGCGAGCGATGCGGTAGGCGCGCCGTTGCCCTGGCGTCATGCGGCGCCACATCCGGGTCGTGACGATCGGGTAGCTGCCGATGGCGGTCCCGGGCAGCTTGCAGTTGTTCTTGTGGTGGTAGTCGTGGGTCTCCTTCCAGACAGCCGGTGGCGACAGGGTCAACAGACCGATTCCCCACATGAAGGCGTGCCCCAGGCGGGACCGGTGGAAGACCGCTCCGTGCATGGCGTCGTGGTAGATGATGAAGAGCCGCACCATCAGCAGGGACGTGACTGCGCCCGCGGCGAGCCGAGCCAGCAGCCAGGGGGCGGTGAAGGTGGCGGTCCAGCTCGCGGCGCAGAGGGCCAAGGCCAACAGCAGCTCGGCCCAGGTGCGCAGGCGGTTTTCTTCGACGAAGGGTCGGGTCGCGCGAACCAACTGGGCGCCGGTGCGGGGCGCATCAACAGGAGCGCTGTCCTCCGAGGACATCTTCGCTGCAGTGTTCATGGTCGTGGCTCCGTCGAGGCCAGACCCGGCCCATTCTGGGCGGAGGCCGACCCCGGTCAGATGACCTATTGCGTCGATGCGCCGGGCGGGGGGCCGGGAGGGTGGGTCGCCACATGGTCGTGACCTGGAGCTGGGCCCGTGGCCGCGCGTCGATGGGCCTGTCGATGGGCCCTGCGATGGGCCCTGCGATG
>JAADHA010000490.1:0-815 GCA_013152105.1 Oligoflexia bacterium
GAAGGGGGACCGGCGGCGCGGTAGCTGGACTCAGACGAAAGTCAAAATAATGCGGGGGTTTACTTTGGTAGTTGGGATGGGTCCTGGGCGCCGCCCGTACTGTGACACTATCGTCGACCCGAGGAGAAGGGCTTATGAGCCCGCTCAGATCGAGGAACCCGTGAAGCTCTCCGCCCGCATCGCTGCCCTGGACCTGGCGCCGGCCCAACGTCGCCGGATTCGTGATGAGCTGGTGCGGGTGGCCCGATCGGACGGGCATATTCGCCCTGAAGAGACCCGTCTGGTCGATCGCCTGGTGCCGCTGACGGTCGACTTGAAGGTGCCGCCGGCCAGCCTCGACAGCTTGTGGCGGCAGGGCGAGTTGCTGATCACGGCGTGCATCTATGTGGCCGTGGCGGATGGCGAGTACGGCGTGGAAGAGGCCCGCGCGGTGAGCGCTTTGGCCCACCAATTGGGCTTGTCGGCCCGACGCCTGGGCGAACTCGAGCAGAACACCTTTGCCGAGCTGGCGGCGCGCGCGAGGCAGTGATCCCCCCGCAGTGACCCCGCAGTGACCCCGCGGTGCGGAGCGGGGGTCGAGCCTACAGCCCGGCGCCGACCAGCCAATAGGGGCTGCCCTTGAGCTGAGTCTGAAGCTGCTTGACTTCATAGGGCTGGAGTTCGAAGGTCTGCGGCTGGCCGGTTTGGGGGTCCACCTGGGTCGCGAACCAGCGGTCTCCGACTTTGCTCTTGTGGAGCATCAAGCCGTTCGGGTCGTCGTAGACCGCGTCCAGATCGGCTGAAGTCAGCGGGCGGTTGATGTCATCGGCTGCGGG
>JAADHA010000490.1:841-8839 GCA_013152105.1 Oligoflexia bacterium
GGCGGCTTGGGCGTGGTCTCCTCGAGCACGTCTTCAAGCTCCCAGCGCGTCTCCAGCAGTTCGCCCTTCATCGCGGCCTCGACCAGTTCTCGGGCTTGAGCGCCAGCTTCCCCAGTACACAGGGCGGTGAGGGTGGCCTTGGCCTGGGCTTGGCCGTCGCGGATCTGAGTCACAAGGGCGGTGATGTGGTCTTGGAGCTCAGCTCTATCGGTGGCGGTTGACACGTGGTCCTCCTGAGAAGCCGTGCCTAACACGGGCCGGTCCGATGGCTCGCTGCTACGCTGCCGGCGAGGAGGTGAAGCGTGGGCATGGTTTGGCTACTGGCGCTGTTGGCCTGTACCCACAAGGGCGGTGAGGACTCCGCTGCGGGCACCACGACCCTGACCGATGGCGCCAGCACAGCCGTTGGCCCTCACAGCGTGCTCATCCTGATCGCCGACGACATCGGCGTCGAGGCCAGCACCTGCTACCCCGATCTCGGGGTGCAGCGTGCCCCCCAGCCCAACATCCAGCGGCTCTGCCGCGGCGTCGTCTTCGAGCGCGCCTGGTCCTCGCCCGTGTGCTCGCCGACCCGGGCGGGCATGATGACCGGGCGCTACTCGTGGCGGCATGGGGTGGGCGAGGCCATCGACGATGTCCCCACCGCCCTGGACGACGCAGAGACCATCTTGCCCGAGGCGCTGGACCTGGGTCAGACCGGGTACCGCAGCGCTCACTTTGGAAAGTGGCACCTCGGTAGCGATCCCGAGGGCCCCAACGCCCAGGGCTGGCCCCACTTCGACGGCACCTTGCCCGGCGAACTGCCAGACTACTTTCACTACGACAAGGTCGTCGACGGCGACACCGTAGCCGTCGACAACTACGCCACCACCCAGGTCGTCGATGACACCCTGCGCTGGATCGACGAGCAGGACGGACTGTGGGTGGCCTGGGTGGCCTTCAACGCGCCGCACACTCCGCTGCACCTGCCCCCGACCGATCTCCAGGACTACACGGATCTCACCGGTACGGATGCCGACATCGCGGCCCGCCCAGGGACCTATTTTCAGGCGATCGTCCAAGCCATGGACACCGAGATCGGACGCCTGCTTGACGGGCTCGGTGATGACGTGCTGTCCAACACCACGGTGATCTACCTGGGCGACAACGGCACGGCGGGCACCAACAACCAGGGCTATGTCCCCGCCAACCACGCCAAGGCCTCGCTCTACCAGGGTGGGGTCGAGGTCCCGCTGATCATCGACGGGCCGCTCATCACCCACGGCGATCGCCGGGTGTCCGAACCGGTGAGCACGGTGGACATCTTCGCCACGGTGCTCGAGCTGACCGGTGCGACGGCCTCGGCTAGCGCCGGGGTTGATCTGGACAGCGTCAGCCTGGTTCCACAGCTTGTCGCCCTCGACGCCGCGCCCCCTCATGCATGGATTCTCAGCGAGATCTTTGGGAGTCGGACCAACGCAGACGCCCAGGGCCGTGCCCTCACGGACGGCCGGTTCAAGCTGCTCAGCCTCCAGGATCGCGGCGAGGAGTTCTACGATTTGGAACTGGACCCCAAGGAACAGAGCGATCTGCTGCCTGATGGCCTCAGCAGCGACGCAAGCGACGCCTACGCCGCCTTGTCCAAGGCGCTCGGAGCCTTGCCGGATCTGCCGCCCGAGTAGGCGCTTCACTCCATGGAAATGGAAAGCGGGGGCCCGAAGCTCAGACCGCCGGGTGGCGGCTGACTGGATCGACGCGGGGGCTGGCCTTCAGGTCCAAGACATAGGCCACCATCCGCTTGCCGTAGAAGTCGAAGCGGCCGCGGTCGGCGAAGCCCCAGCTTTGGAGCTGGCGGTTGGCCCCGTGGTTGTCGGTCTCGGTGGTGACCTTCACGTAGTGATGGCCGCGGGCCAGCAGCTCGTCGAAGAGCACTTTGTTGATCAGGCCGCTGATCCGCTTGCCTCGTAAATCAGGCGAAAAGGAGCAGAAGAGGCTCTCGGCCGTGACCGACACACCCAGGTCGGTGGTGCTGTCGTCGAAGTAGCGGCCGGTCTGGACGAGCTGGCGCAGCACGGCTGGGTCGTGCATCAGACCCCGCGCAGCGGCGGGCGCCAGCAGGAACCAGCACGCGGCAAAGACCTCGTGGAACATGGCTTGGGTGTCCTGGCTGCCGGCGATGAAGCCGCGGATCCGTTCTTGTGGTGGGCGGTCGAGGTCCTCGTAGACGAAACCCAGGAAGCGGTCGCTGTTGACCAGGCCGTGGTAGAGCTGGGTCAGGAAGGGCCTGCCGAGTCGGGCCCACAGGCTGTTGCCCATGGCGGCCTGGTGTAGGGCCGCGATCTGGGCTGCATCGTGGAAGTGGATCGGACGGATCGCCGCGAGGACATCGGGATCGCTGGGGAGGGGGCGAACCTGGGTCGCGCGTTGTGCGGGGTCTTGCAGGGCAGGCTTGCTCACGAGCCGGAGTCCGAGTCGGGATCCCCCTGACCCGCCTGGACCGTCTGGAGGAAGGCGGTCTGGCTGATCGCGCGATGCTGGGCCGCCAGGAAGTGTCCCAGGGCGTCCTCGAAGCTGAACTGAAAGCTCTCGCCAAGCAGGCGGCGGGCCAGGGTGACGGCGACGACATGGGTCGGCCCGAAGCTGTCGATGATCTGGGTCAGGGCGCGGTCCAGATCGTCGGTCGCGACGTCGACCAGACCGAGCTGCAGCGACTCTTGGGCGCTGACCACCGGGCAACGCATGATCAGGCGCTTGGCGTGACCCAGGCCCACGTACTTGGCCAGGCGGAAGGTGGCCATGCCCGGCAGGAAGCCCTGGTGGACCTCGTTGAGCTGCAGGGTCGCGTTCTGGGCCATGATCCGGGCGTCGGTCACCAGGGCGAGCTGCACGCCGCCTCCGATCACCGCGCCCTCCAGGACCGCGACCGTGACCTTGTCCAGACGCTCGACCCGCCGGCAGACCTTCTCCCACTTGTTGAAGCCGTGGATGTCCATCGGCGCGTCTGGGCGAAAGTCCGCGAAGTCGATGCCAGCGCAGAACTGGCCCCCCGTGCCCTGGAACACGACCACCTTGGTGGGGCTGTCGTCTTCCAAGAAGTCGCACACCGCGGTCAGCTCGCGGACCATCGTCATGTCGATGTGTGTGTGGACCAGGGTGACGGTCGCGATCACCCCGTGTTCGGCGTAGCGCAGCGACTGTAGCGCGTTGAGGTCGACAGGCATGGGGGCTCCAGGAGGGCGGGGCGGGGAGGATGAGTGAGAGGGCGAGCAGGCCTACCAGCGCACCAAGGCGGTCTCGACGGTAGAGCCGGGACCCATCGTCATCAGGATGGCGTAGTCACCGCGCCGCACGACGCGCTCGGCCACCAGGCGCTGGTAGCTGAACAGGAAGCTGCCGCTGCCGAGGTTGCCCATGGTGCGCAGGACGTCGACGGTGTGGCGGACATCGTGGGCGGTCAGGCCAACGGTGTACTTGATGGCGTCAATGACCTTCTTGCCGCCGCTGTGGACCAGCCAGTGGGACACGTCGCGCACCTTGAGCTTGTGGCGATCCAGCAGGGCGTGGACGGGGATGTCGGCATGGGCTCCCAGCACATAGGGCACGTCGCGCGCCAGGTTGAAGCCGAAGCGCCCGTGGGTGTCGCTCCAGCGGTAGATCATCGCGTCCCAGGCGTCGGGGATCAGGTGGCTCTGGAAGCCCAGCACTCGCGGCGCAAAGGTGGGCTCGTCGGCCGGGTCGGCGCGCAGCAGCACCGCCGCGCAGCCGTCCCCGAAGAGGCTGTTGACGACGCCCGTGTTGACGGTGTCGTCGTAGAGATAGAGCGCGCTGTTGATCTCGCAGCAGACCATCAACGCGTTCTTGCCCGGGTGGCACTGCGCCCAGGCGGTGACCGGGTTCAGGGCGTTGAGGCCGGCGTTGCAGCCCATGCCGACAATGTCTACGCGGTGGCAGTCCGTGCGCAGGCCCAGGTGCTTGATGAACATGGCCGTCAGGCCGGGCAGCATGAAGCCCGTAGACGTGACGCAGCAGAGTGCATCGATGTCGGTGGGCTTGATCCCCGTGTTCTCCAGGCAGCGGTCGATGGCCTGACGACCCAGCCGCAGGGCCCAGCGGCGGTGCTTCTTCAGGAGCTGACCCTGGGTCTCGGCCGGGCGCCCGCTGGCGTCTGCCTGTGGCAGGACCAGGTAGCGGCTCTGGATATGACTGGCGGCGAACAAGGCGCGCACGACCGGGTTGACCACTCGGAACATCTCCAGGATGTCCTGTTGGGTGTAGCGGTCGGGGGGATGGCTGGTACCGACGGAGAGGATGCGGGCGCGTTCCAAGTGCCGCTCGTGGTTGGGGTCAGGGTGCCTGGCGCGGGGCCCGGATCGGACGGCGCGCCTCACCTTCGCAGCCTACCGCTTCTCTGCCGAGTTGGGCTTGTGCGTGTCCCTGCGCAGTGTCGTGGCGCAGTGTCGTGGCGCCTTGTCGCGGGTCTTGCTGCCGGGCACTTCCGCCAGGTGTTAATCTGCGACATGGCCGACCACCCCAAAACACCGCCTGCACCCGCCGTGCTGGACGACTCGACGACGGACACGCTGTCCCCGGGTGCCGGTGTTCAGAATTCGTCGGCCCCCTCGACCGATGCGGCATCTGCGGCACCACAGGAACCGGCAGAGTCCCGCGAAGACTTTCTCTTGCGGGAAGAAGCCACGGTCGGGGACACGGCGCTGGCGCTCGGTCTGAACAAGGGCTTGCGTGCCCTGGCGCGGGCCGCCCGTAGTTTCCTGCTCTACGACCCCAGCAATGAAGCGATCCGCGTCTTCTTGACGGCCTACCGCACGGACATGCTGGGGGCGATCCAGGCCGTGATGGAGAGCGGGCAGTTTGGATCCGGTGTGGAGCTGTTCATTCGCCCCTTCGAGATGGTGTGGGCCGGAGAAACCGTCTACCTCGAGCGCGACCGGGAACGCTCCCTCGCCTTCCGCATGTTCCGGGACGGAGTTCGGCGCCTGACCCTACGAGGGGACGTGACTTGGGACGAGCTGCTGCGCTTGCTTCAGATCATGTCGATTCGCTTCACGGGCGTCCGACAGCAGGAAGACGACATCGTCACCTTGCTGTGGAAGGCGGGCTTCAAGGGCATCGAGATCGTCGCGGTCGAGGGCTTTGTGCCCGAAGACGAAGAAGTTGGCGATGACGAAGCTGTGGTCGACCAGGTCGCGGGCCAGGGTGAAGAGCGCGGCCGGCGCCAGTCGGCGCGTGGCGGTCGCAGCGCGGACGCTCGCACGGCGGCCAGCTTCGTGGACGCGCCCGCGGACTTCGATCTACCCATCGCGCCGCTCCTACCGGTGGGACGCGTGATCCCTGTGGCGGTCGATCAGGATGAACTCCTGGCTCTTCAGCTCGAAGCTACCTCGCACACGCTGCCCGAGCAGTGCGTGCGTCTTGCCCACGAAATGCTGTCGCTGGTCGCGGACCCAAGGGACCCCACGGACTGGCCCGACATCCGCTACCTGCTCGACGAGGTGCGGGACTTCCTGCTCGCGGAAGGCCAACTCCAGCCGCTGATCGACCTGGTGACGGCCATGGAAGACATGCGCACCGGCGACTCCACCCACCTCGACGATGCGCTGCGCGCTTTCGTCGATGGTCGGGCCTTGGTGCGAATCGTCCGGTCGATCCCGGCGGCCCACACCCGTCCGCCTCCTGACCTGCTCTGGCTGCTTGACCACTTGCCGGGCGACCATCTCGCCCACGCGCTGGACATCTTGGCCAGCGAACGATCGGTCGGCGCCCGTCGCATCGCTCGACAGCTTGTCGAGCACTTTGTGGATGCGGACCCGGATCTGGTCCTGGCGCGCATCCAGGGCGGGGACCCGGCGGTCGCTGCGGACCTGCTGCGTGCTTTCTGTGTGGCGGTGCCGGCTCGCACGCTCGAGGCGATCGGCGCCGCGGTGTCCCGAGGGGATGCGGACCTCAGCTTCGAAGCCCTGCGCGTCCTCGATCGAGCGGCAGTCAGCCCCGAAGTCTTGGATCTGCTGCTGCAACTTCTCGAGTCCGAAGTAGAAGAGGTGCGCCTGCGCAGCCTGGAGCAGATCACACATCGCAACGCCCGCACCCTCTTCCAAGCGGTCCAGGACCATCTGGCCAAGGCATCGCACCAGCGCATGTCGCCCAAGGAAGCGTCCGCATTCGGGACCACACTGGTCTCGTTGGACCAGGCCAGGGCGCATCGTCTGCTGTCCGAGTGGATCCGCCCAAAAAGCCTGTTCAAGCGTATCTTTCAAGATCCGATCGGGCACAAATGGTTGCAGTGGGCGGCGGTCAGCGGGGTCGCCCAGGTGCCGGGCGATGAACCCGAGAAGTTGATTCGTTGGCTCGCCGAGCGCGCGGGCTCGGACCTGGCGGATCACTGCGTACGTACCCTCGCTCGTCGCCGCCGGGAGATGGCCAATGCCTGACAGCCTCGACCCCCAGGCGACGCCCGCTTTGGGTGCTGCTGGCGCGGCTGACAGCTCGCTCCAGGCCGCCCAGGACAGCTTGGGGCACGCCCTGGAGCGTGCGCGCTCAGGAGAAGATCGCGAACTCGCGGCGCTGGTTCGTGACGAAGGACAGCAGTTGGTTCGACTGTTGTTTGGGCTGCTGCGCATGACCCGGGTTCACGCGATCAATAATGAAGCCTTCGAGAAGCCCCTGGGCGAATTGCGGGAGACGATGAACCTCCTCGTCGAGACGCTGGGCGTGATCCACTGCATCGCGGTCGAAGACCAGATCTACGTCAACGATGTGCGCATCCGCTTCCAGGATCGCGGCGAAGGCGGCACAGACCTTGGAATGGAGTTTCGGCGCCTGGGCATCGGGGGCATGAGCTTCCACGCCGTACCGGAACTCGACCACCTGCGGGTGCTGGTGCGCGGCTTCGCAAAGCCCCCGGTCGGCGCGGTCTCCCGCGAAGCGCTGCGGCTTCAACTGCTCAGCAAGGGTTCCGATACCATCGAACTCCACGGCCTGTTCCGCTTTCGCGTCTCGGGCGAAGAAGAAGATATCGAAGAACAGGACGCTAGGGTCGTGGCTCGTCGGGCCACCAGCGTGGTGGACGAGACCTGGGACAATCTGGTGGGAAACCGGGTCCCCAACCCCCTGCCCTTGCGGCGAGCCATCACCGAGATCCTGCACATGGGGGCGGGCTTGGATGGCCTCTGGGACGACCCTCGTGGCGCGTCGGCCTTTGGTGGTCACACCCTGCGGGTTGCCCGTTATTCGCTCTTCCTGGCCTCGGGCTGCGGTCTTTCGGATGAAGCGGTGCAGGACCTTGGACTGGCGGCGATGTTCCACGACATTGGCTACTCGGCGCGCGAGGGCGCCAGTGCTCCCTCCGACACAGACCCCGGCCAGCCTGGTTTCGCGCCCCCCTTTGAACGCCACGCCGGTGCAGGGGCCCGCATCCTGCTGCGCCAACGCGGCTTTCACGAAGCCAAGATCCGGCGCGCCCTGGCCGCCTTGGAGCACCACCGCGACTTCAATGACCCCAAGGGCCGGCCGTCCCTGTTCGCGCGCATCATTCGGATCTGCGAAGACTACGACAATCTGGTGCGCCGCAAGGGGGGCCGATATGCGCCCCCCGATGCCATTGCCCACATGGTGCAGGGTGCTGGAACTCGCTACGATCCGGTGCTGATGCAGGTCTTTGTCAACGTCATGGGCAAGTGGCCCCCGGGCTCGCTGTTGGAACTGAACGATGGTCGCATCGTGCGCAGCATCAGCACGGCCCGTGACATCCGGAGATGGGCAAGCCCCCTGGCTCGGGTCGAGGTCGACGAAGACCAGCAGCACTATCGACAGAACTTTCCGATCATCGATCTGGCAACCCAGGGCAAGGTCATCCGGCAGCTCGGACACCGCTGATCGGGTTCAGGAGTCGGCCAGCGCTCGCCGTGCGTAGAGCAGGGCTTCAGCTAGGCGTTCCTCGCCCAGCCGCAGCGAGTCGCCATCGCCCACGATGATCTGCTTCGCCAGGCGCAGGGCCACCGGGTC
>JAADHA010000490.1:8864-18182 GCA_013152105.1 Oligoflexia bacterium
CACCGTCAGGGCGTAGGCCTGAGGATCGTCGTCCAGGGCCACGGCCAGCCCCAGATCGACCGCGCGCTGGGCGTCCAATTCGACCCCGGCCAGGATGACCTGTCGGGCCATGGATCCCCCGAGCAACCGGGTCAGGCGGGTCGTGCCCCCTGCGGATGGAATCAGACCCAAGGCGGTCTCGGGCAGGCCAAAGCGTGCTTGGGGTCCGACCACGCGGAGATCGCAGGCCAGCGCCAGCTCGCACCCGCCCGCGATGGCCGGACCGTGTACCGCCGCGATGCTGACCACTGGCGCGCGGGCGAGGCGGTCGAAGACCCGCTGGCTGCGCAGATCCAGGGCGTCGAGGGGGTCTGCGTGCGCTACTTCGCTCAGGTCGGCGCCGCCGCAGAAGGCGCCAGGGCCGGCTGCCTGGATGATCAGCGCGCCGGGACGCTGTGCGAGGATCTGGTCGAGGGCCTGCTCGAGTAGGGTGAGGTGAGCCTGGTCGTAGGCGTTGGCGCGGTCGGGCCGGTCCAGACAGATGACGGCGATGTTGTCAGTGATGCTTGCGTGGATGGGCATGGCCGCCTCTGCTTTTTCGGAGCATACTCTCTCAGACCGAGTCATCGCCGCACCAAGGGCTACAGCGAATCATGGATGTTGGCGCGCGCGAGCAGATCGTTCACGACGAGATCGAGACCTGTCCCTATCTGGATGGGAAGCGTGCCCGGATGCCGCTGCGCTGGCAGCTTGGCGAGGTCAGGGGCCTGGCACTGGACCAGTCCTTGGCGGCGGGGGATCGGCGCGTTGGCCGGATGCTGTATCGGACATCCTGCCCGGAATGCCATGCCTGCGAACCGATCCGCATCAACGTGGAGCATTTCCGTCGCTCTCGTTCGCAACGGCGTGCCGCGCGGCGCAACCAGGACGTGAGGGTCCTGATCGGACCGGCCAGCTTCACCCAGGAGAAGCTCGACCTCTACAATCGCCACAAGTTCGAGCGCGGCCTGGCCCAGAAAGAGACCGCCATGACCCGGCGGGGCTACGATGGGTGGTTCCTCCAGTCATGCACCCGCACCGCAGAGATGCGCTACATGCTGGGTGAGCGGCTGATCGGTGTCGGCATCGTGGATGTCGGGTTGATGGACACCTCCAGCGTGTATTTCTACTTCGACCCAGATGAGTCCCGCCGGTCGCTGGGGACCTGGTCGACGCTGGTGGAGATCGAGTACTTGCGTCGGCGAGGCGGCCGCTTCCATTACCTGGGGCTCTACGTCGGGGACTGCCGGCACCTCTCCTACAAGGCGCGTTTCCTGCCCCACGAGCGGCTTGTGGATGGCGCCTGGCGGCGCTTCGACGGGACGGCCTCTTCGGGTTGAGGCCACGCGCCCGCGGACCTTCTCAGGGGCCCGCAGCGTGCTAGGCGCTGGGCATGCCTTCTCGCCCTCCTTGTGCTGGCCTGTGGAACACGCCGATGGTTCATGTCAACGGCGACCTGACGACCTGCTGTCTGGATGAGCATCTCGAGAATCGCCTGGGCAAGCTGAGTGAGCAGACCCTGGCTGAGCTGTGGCAGGGCCCACGGATCGAGTCCTGGCGCCTGGCGCAGGTGCAGGGGCGCTTCGAGGACTCTGGACCGCTCTGCCCGCGCTGCAACTGGCGCAGCGCGGGGGCGCTCCCGGCGGACAAGGCGGCGGCCTGGTTGGCTCGCTTTCGGGCAAGCGGTGGCGCGACGGAGTAGATCTGTCGCATTCTCTTCATGGTCGTCCCCTGCTGGGTCGAACCGTGGCCGCCAAGGAGCTCGACTCGTGTCATCCGCAGCCAGCGACAGTGTCATTCGCGCTGAGCAGGTTCGCAAGGTCTATCGCACTGGATTCTGGATGCGTCCGGTCGTGGGTCTGGTGGGCCTGGACCTGAACGTTCGCCGTGGCGAGGTCTTTGGACTGGTGGGTCCGAATGGCGCGGGCAAGACCACGATGATCAAGATCCTGACTGGCTTGCAGCGGGCCACATCGGGTCAGGCCTGGATCCTGGGCCGTCCCTATGACCAGCCGGCGACCCGTCAACAACTGGGTTTCCTTCCCGAGCGACCGTACTTCTATGACCACCTGTCGGCACGTGAGCTGCTGGACTTCTATGGCCGTCTCTTCGGGATGCCGCCGGCCTTGCGAAAGCGCCGCATCGGCGAGCTGTTGGAGCGCGTGGACCTGGCGCGCTTCGCCAACGTCCCGCTGCGCAAGTACAGCAAGGGCATGGTGCAGCGCGTCGGGTTGTGTCAGGCCATCATCCACAGCCCCAAGCTCATCATCCTGGATGAGCCGATGAGCGGCCTCGATCCGCTGGGGCGTGCCCTGGTGCGCGACATCATCTTGGACGAGCGGGCTCAGGGCGCCACGGTGTGCTTCTCCAGCCATGTGCTCAGCGATGTACAGCTACTGTCGGATCGGGTCGCCATTCTTGTGCGGGGCAGGCTGCGGGGCGTCGGTACGGTGGACGAGCTCATCGGGCACAAGGTGCGTCATGTCGAGCTGCAGTTCACGGGGGCAAGCTTGGATGTCGGAGATGTCCTGCGCTCCGATTCGTCGTCGACGACGGTGCGGCTCGCTCCTGCCCAGGCGGATGCTGCCCTGGCCGCGGTCCTGAAGGCAGGTCGCAAGGTCATCGAGTACCTCCCGGTTCGGGACTCCCTGGAGACCGTCCTGCTCGACGAGGTCGAGCGGGCGGCGCCGGTCGACCAGAAGCGCCTGGGGGTCCTGTGAGCCGCCTGTGGGCCCTGGCCACCAACACCTTCCGCGAGGCGGTGCGGGATCGCGTCCTGTACTCGATCCTGTTTTTTGCCGTCGGTGTGTTGATCATGTCCGTCGCGGTCCAAGAGATCACGATCGGGGACCAGGACAAGGTGGTCCGCAGCGTGGCCCAGGGGGCCATTGACTCATTCGGTGCCTTGATTGCGATTTTTCTTGGAATTTCGCTGGTCTACAAAGAGATCGAGCGAAAGACGGTCTACTTGATCCTGAGCAAGCCCATCCCACGTTGGACCTTCGTGTTGGGCAAGTACCTGGGACTGGTGCTGACGCTGGCGGTGGAGATCTCGATCCTGCTGTTGCTGCTCTATGTGGTGGTGATGACCTTGCAGCAGCACTTCCCGCCCTTGGTGGTCTTCGTCAGCATGGGCACCTTGATGCTCGAGCTGATGTTGCTGACCGCATGGGCGACGCTGTTCAGCACCTTCTCGGCTCCGACGACGGCCGCGGCCTTCACGCTGGCCATCTTCGTGATTGGCCACCTCGCTGATGACATCTGGCTCTTCGGAAACCAGGCGCAAGACCCTTCGGTCCGTCAAGTCGCTCGGGTGCTGTACTGGGCCCTGCCGAATCTCGATCTCTTCAGCTTGCGGGTCGAGGCCGTGCATGAACAGGACATCCCCTGGGGGCGCGTGTGGGGGGCTGTCGGCTATGGGCTGGCCTACACCTCGGCTGTGCTGGCTGTCGCCGTGGCTGTCTTCCAGAGACGGGACCTGAAGTGAAGCCTGCTGTTCGCGAACACCCGATCTCCATGGTGGACCTGTCGGCGCGTCATGCGCGCGTCGCCGGCGATGTCGAACGCCGGGTGGCCGATGTCCTGCGGTCGGGACGCTATGTCGGCGGTCCGGTCGTCGCCCAGGCCGAACAGGCCGTCGCGGACTTGTTGCGACGACGCTTCGGGGTCGGCGTTGGCAGCGGGACGGACGCCTTGACCCTGGCGCTGCGGGCGCTGGGCATCGGCTCGGGGCACCAGGTCATCGTACCGGCCGTCAGCTTTTTTGCGACGGTGGAGTCGGTCCTGCACACGGGGGCGCAGCCCGTGCTGGTCGATGTCCTGCCCGATGCCCCGCTGCTGGATCCAGACGCGGCCCTCGCGGCGGTGACGCCAGCGACGCGTGCCATCGTCGCCGTTCATCTCTTCGGAAACGTGGCCTGTGCGCCCGACACCGACATCGCCATCGTCGACGACAGCGCGCAGGCCGTGGGCACCGATCCGCCGCCAGCGCGTGGCGTCTTGGGTGCCGTCAGCTTCTACCCGACCAAGGTCCTGGGCGGCGCGGGGGATGGCGGGCTGGTCGTGACCGATGAACAAGCGCTCGCCCAGGCCGTGCGACGGCTGGGTTCTCACGGGATGTCAGCGCCCAATGTCCATCACCGGGTGGCCGGCCATGTCGGTGGAAACTCCCACCTCGACGCGGTTCAGGCTGCTGTCCTGTTGGGGCACCTGCCGGACCTCGCGGTTCGGATCGCGCGTCGCCGCCAGATCGCGGCGCGCTACGATGCGGCCTTTGCGGGGATGACGATCCCCCGGGATCCGGGCAGCACGATCAGTGTCTATGTCCTGCGACACCCCCGACGGGACGCCCTGCGCAGTGCCCTGGGTGCGCGGGGCATCGCGTCGGCCGTGTACTACCCGATGGCGATGACGGCCCAAGCGGTGATCGGTGGCAGCCCGGCAGACGCTCGTCGTCGCACACCGAACGCCGTCGCCTTCTGCGACCAGGCCCTGGCTCTTCCCTGCCACGCGGACCTGACCGATGCCGATGTCGCGCGCGTGACCGCCGCGGTCCTGGGCGCCGCATGAGGCCCACCTTGGCGATGGCATGAGTATCGACACCATCTACCAGGTCTTCGGGGCCTTTGCGCTGTTGCTGGGGCTGGTGGTCGGCAGCTTTCTCAACGTGGTGATCATTCGAATCCCCGACGACCGGTCGGTCGTCTGGCCGGGCAGCGCCTGCCCGTCCTGCGGCACGCCCATCAAGCCCTATGACAATGTTCCGGTCCTGTCCTGGCTGTGGCTGCGGGGTCGGTGCCGGACCTGCTCAACCCGCATCTCGGTGATCTATCCGGTGATCGAGCTCTTGACGGGGCTGGTCGCATGGCTGCTCTTTCGGCGCATCATCACAGGGCCCCAGGACTATGATCTCGGCCACTTACTGGCCTTTTTTGTGCTCTTCCTCTTCGCCTCCATGCTGATCGCCCAGACCTTCATCGACGTACGCCACTACATCATCCCCGATGAACTGAGTGTCTACGCCGTGCCCTTCGGCGTGGCGGGAGCGGCCCTGCTGAAGTGGGCTGGCTACGGCGGCCCCTTGGGTGCGGTGGGGTGGCAGCAAGCGGTGGTCGGCGCCTTGGCCGGTGCCCTGGTGCTGGGAACGGTGATGACGCTGTACTGGTTGGTTCGGCGCGAGGACGGGATGGGCTTTGGCGATGTCAAGCTGCTGGCCATGATGGGCGCCTTTCTGGGCGCGGTCCCGGCGGTGCCCTTCATCCTCTTCGTCGCGTCGGTCGCGGGGGCGGTGGTCGGCGTGCCCGTGGCCCTGCTTCGAGGCCGAGGCTTTCGCGCGGCGCTGCCCTTTGGCCCCTTCCTGGCTCTGGCCGGGATGGTGTGGCTGCTTCATGGCCCCGAGCTGCTCCAGCGTTGGTTCCCTGGCGTGAGCCTGCTGCTGGCGAGCTGAGCCGCTCTGGCCCGTGGGGAAGCGGCATTCCCAATGGGCATGGTCGAGCAATGCGGCGACGGACGTAGGTACCATCGGTGCCTTCGCCTCACCCGGTGGGGGGTGGGCCCGGGTCAACTCCATGACAATTGCGAGGCGATGGGAAGTTGTCTTCCCACCGGTACCGATGGTAAGTGGTTGTAATTGCGAACTCCAAGAGTTGGCACGCGTCCTGCAAAGCCATCATGCGGCACCGGGAAGGAAACGTCGGTTCGACCGACAGGGCCAACCCGGTAGTTCTTTGACGTCGAAAAGCTCTCCAGCGGCGGCGCCGCTCCCTTCGGGGAATCGGTGCCGGTGGAGCAGCCCCCACGACAGACCCACACGCACAAGCCAGTTTGTTCTTCGGAACTCACCAGCGGACTGCAGGACGCGCGACGCGCCGGGTCATCGGGCCCTCACTTCGGTGAGCTCACGATGACGATGGCGAAAAAACGCTCCGTGGAGCTGTCATTACGGTGACCCCTAGCGATGGTGGTCAGGTGTTCGGCCTCGGTTGGACATCGGTGCTGTCTGCACACATGGAATCCCTGCGTCGCAGCCACACTCGTGTGGTCGCTACAAACGGGGTGCCATGCAGCGCCGGGTTCCGACGGGTTTCTCGTCTGGAACGTGACGCAGCCGTCCATCGTGGCTTCGGTCGCGATGCTCGCAACAACACGCGCCAACTTCGGTTGGTGGGTGGGACGGCGGGACCAGTCTCCATCGCGTGAGACTCGGGGATGGGGCATGGGCGGCGATGCTGCGGTCAACGCTACGGTCCACGCAGCCGTGAAGTCTTCGGACGGATCGGATGGGTGCCCAAGCGCGGCTACAGGTCGTCGATCAAGTCAGGCTGGAGCAGCAGGAAGCCCAAGGGAGCATCGGGCTTCGTCGTCGCTCACGCGGCGTCGGGGCAACGGACTCGCTCATGGATGAAGGCCCTGGGGACGCAGGGCAGCGGGCAGGCAGACAGTGGCGCTGGCAACAGTGACGGTGGATGCAACAACGCTGCCAGAAACGTCGAGAGGGAAGCGGCTGCGGTGACGCGGCACGGCTGTGAGCGAGGGAAAGGCTTCGTAGGGTGACCGCGCCTGAGGGAAGGGCGCGGAAGAATGAGTGGAGTGGTAGACCGCACCGACTTCGAGAAGCAGGGCCTTGGCGCTGCGACCCCGGATGGCGGGCGGGGCGACCCGGTGGCTTCGGCTTCCGGCCGTCGTCGGGAAGCGCAGCTTTTGATTCTGATCTCTCGAGATGAGATGAGATGCTGCGTGGACCCTGTCGACATGCCTTGGCAACAGGGTGTGCTTGATGACGCGGGCAGCGGACGACCAGGGCGACCTGGGCGGAAGCGCACCTCGTCAGCCAGTGGCCTACCAGCCTCGTCACGCACTTCGGTGCAATGTGATGTGGCAAGCTCCAGCCCGGTCGGTTGCGACTGGGTGCTCAGGCTTCCGTCACTCCAGCAATGGAGGGCAGCCCGGCTTTCTGTCTTATCGCGACGCGTGCTTCGGTGCGCGACGGGGTCAGGCCCCCATGTGGCACACGGCAGTCTTCGGACCTGCTGCGGAAAACGTGGGGCGTTGTTCAGCACGTACGTGTGTGCGCCGCAAGGTGTGCATGCAGTGGCGGGCAACGCGAATCAGAGCCGTCAAGCCGCTTGCAACCAGGCGAACCCCATGATCGGCTGCAGGGTGCAACAGACCTGCACTGCGCGTGTAGAGCAAACCGCCGAAGTCGTGAGAAACGGCACGGGCGGAAGATGTTCTGGAGTTGCAACTCCGGGGCCAAAGGCTCGCAACGAAACCGCTGTGGTCAGACGGACGAAAGTTCGACCGACCCCATGTCCAGCCCGCTGGACACCTTGCCTGGCAGGGACGGTAGCGAACTGGGACAGGATGCACGCAGCAGATGTCGATGGAGGGGCAATCTTTGAGACGAACCCCATGAGAGGAGTCCGGCAAGACTCCGGTTGCTTCGCAAGAAGCAGGCCCCGGTCGCGGGCCGCACGACAGTGTCCACCTTCGGGTAGGCGCCAGACGGCGGGCAGCACCGACGGCAAGCTGGAGTCGAGACGGTCAGGGCAGCCCGATCAGGCCCGCAACCCATCCCGCAAGGGACAGGGGGCAGGCAAGACCGAGCAGCAGACGGCGAAACAGCAGACGAAGACTTCGGTCAACGTCGGCGGTGGAACCCGAAGAACTGGCCATCGACCGTGTCGGACCGTGCATCGGCCAGCGTCGCTTCCCTCGGGAAGAGGCGAGGGCGGCGCCCATCGGCTTCGGTCGGCAGGCGTTTCGGATGTGTCTCGCAGGGAGAGGTAAAGGTCACGAAGGGTGATTCCCCTAAGTCGTTCGGCTTGGGTGCATCAACTGGATGACCCGCGAAGGCCAACCGGCGCTTATGCGTTCGGAGAAAGGTCAAGGCGGGCTGTGGGAAAGGCAAACGACCCGCTTCCAGCTTGATGTGTGCCGCGGACCCGCTTGCGGGAACCGAGCACTCGTCCTTGAAGACCCGCCAACTCCACGAGGCTGCGACGGAAGGGAAACCGACCGCCGCATCCGCGATGACTCGCAAGACTCTGCAGGGGCGTCCCCGACACGACTTTCTCGGTGCCAACGAACACCCCCCAGGCTGCAAGGCTTGGGGGGTGTTTCGCGCTGTGCGCCGCCCGCTGTGCGTCGCCCGCTGTGCGCCGCCCGCTGCCATGGAAGGCGGCGCGCTCAGAAGCTCTCGTCGGCTCGCAGTCGGTTGCCCTTCCCGGGTGGAACGATGCCCAGTTCGCGGCAGACCCCCGCGTGGAGCGCGTCCATCTCGGCCTGATTGTGGGCGTTGAGGGGACGAAAGTAGATCGTGTCCACCTCGCGGGCCGGCCAGTCCCAGGACTGCTCGACCTCGCGGCCCAGCGAACCGAGCAGGTCCGCCCAGTGGTCGCGAAAGGCGCGTGCCTCGTGCGCGTTGCCTGGCTGCACCACGAAGGCCAGGGTGACGTGGGGGCGACGGCCGCCGAGCTCCTCGCGCAGGCGCAGGAAGCGTTCGACATTGCGCCGGACCTGGGGACCGCGGTCCGCGCCCTTCACGTCGGCGTAGACGGCTTGGCTGTGGGCGTCCAGGCTGAAGTGTACGAAGCGGAAGGTGTCGGCGGCGCTGCCAGGAGCGTTGGCCAGGCGGATCAACAGCCGGGCGCGCTCCTCGCCGAAGACCACCGCGTTGGTGTGGAGCTTGAACTCGCGGAAGAGCTGGTTGCCTTGGTTGATCGCGAAGGCGTACTCGACGAAGCGGTCGAAGTCGGGGTGGATGGTGGGTTCGCCGAGCCAGTGGGGACACAGATGCACGTCGTCATCGACACCCCGCAGGCCAGCCAGGCAGCGTCGCCAGGTGTCCCAGTCCATGAAGCGGTGGGGAGCGCCATGGGCTTCGTCTCGGAGCGACTGGCTGCACATCCTGCAGCGGATATTGCAGTGGTCGGTCAGCTCCAGGTTCAGGTTGATCGCCATGTCTCAGGCCGGCATGGGCAGCGCGGCCCGGATGTGGGCTTCGTGGGCCAGGATATTCCACGAGCACTCGCGGCAGCGCGGCAGCGGCTGGCCGGCGTGCATGCTGCTGCGGACGCGCTCCAGGAAGGGGTCTGTGGCCCATGCCTGGGACAGAGGCTGGTCCTTGATGCTGCCGCCTTGCCCCGCCAGGACGCAGCAGGGGCTGGTGCGGCCATCGGCTTGGACGACCAGGTAGTGCCAGGCCTTCAGACAGGGGGCGCCGCGCAGGCCGGGCAGGTCCGGCGCGGTCGGGATGGCCTGGCCGCGGGCGACGTGGGTGGGATCCAGCATGGTGTCCAG
>JAADHA010000598.1 GCA_013152105.1 Oligoflexia bacterium
AGGTGGATGTAGCCATCGGTGGCGGGAACAGCGATGTCGTCGAGGCCGTCCGCGTTGAGGTCTACCGCCATGCCGCCAGCGCGCCCTGCCGTGGCTGAGCCCCGGACGTTCGCCTGGTCGATCAGTGTGATCACCTGGTGATCGGGGCCGCGCAGCCCCACCCCCTGGGGTCGGTCGATAATCAGCCACAGTTGTCCAGAGTTGGTTGGATCAATCCAGTCCAGGGCGCTTTCGTTTGGGGCGAGCCGAGGGGCGCGTCCCAGGGCCTGGGCAGTGTGTAGAGACAAGGCAGCACTCGGGCCCGGCACGATGAAGCCGCTGTCGAGCATCATGGGCTTGGAGTCATCGATCCAGGCACTCAGGGTGTTGCCGGATCCTGGATCGTTGAGGAATATGGGATCGCGCTTGCCGTCTCCGTTCATGTCTGCTGCCAGCACCCAGGCGTGCCCCTGGGCTGAGGTGGATAGGGGAGAGAAATCCAACTTGAGTTTGCCGTCAACGTGGCGATAGATCAAGTCGCGCAGCATGTTCTCGTGCGTTGGCGCCCAGATGCGGTGGCCTCGGGGTAGGTAGACTTCCTGCTGTCCGTCGCCGTCGACATCGACGAGGGCGGGGATCCCGAAGAACCCCGAGGTGACCCCAAGCCCGGACACCTCTGCGGCGTCTGGGCTGGGCTGGGCCAGCCCCCAGGCTTGTGTGGCGTCTTCGAAGCTGAGGGGCTGTCGAAGGGAGTTGAGTATCAGCAGCAGGCCCCCGACCAGTAGCAGCGCCGTCGCGGAAGCCACGGCCCGCCGAACCGAGGAGCGGACCCATGGTGGGAGGCGCCCCGCGCGCAGATCCGCGAAGCGGCGAGCGAGGTGACTGGCGGTGGGGCGGCGGCCTGGGTTGAACTGGAGGCCGCGGGCGAGCTCGTGCAGCAGCATTCGCTGGATGGGATCAGCCAGGTCGAGGTGGGTCTGTTGTGCCCTGGAGCTTCGCGAGTGGGGCCACTTTGGTATCTGGGTCGTAGCCAGGGCTTCTACGAGGATGCGGCACAGCACGTAGATGTCGCCAGCAGCGCCCACATGTGCCCCTACGGCGACGGCCTCGGGCGGGACGCGGCCGACGGTGCCACGCAGGGCCATGGTGACCGATTTGCTCAAGCCCAGGGCTTGCCCGGCCCCCAGATCGACCAGCACACAGGAGGTCGGGGACCCGCGGGGGCCCGAGACGACGATGTTCTGTTCCTTGATGTCGCGGTGGATCACCTTGTGGGCGTGCAGGAAGGTCAAGGCTCGCGCTACCGACTCGCCGACCATCAGCACCTCATCTACAGTCGGTCGCCGTCCGGCCCACTCGGTGGCCAGGTTGCGGTCGCCAGCCGCGGCTCTCAAGATCCAGACGGCTTCTTCGTGCTGCCCGTGGTCCAGCACGGGGGCAATGCCAGCGGCCCACAGATCGGTCGGGTCCAGATGCGAAAGAACGGAGACCTCGCGTTCGATCTCCTGTGCAGCGGCTGTCCCGTCGAGCGCGAATTTGACGACGGCTGGCATGTCACCACCATCTACCTGTACCTTCCAGCAGGCCGTCTCCATACGTGCGGGCGCCAACGGGTGCAGGAGGAGGAAGCGACCCGCCCACATCTGGCCTGGCTGGAGATTATCGAGGCGTTCCATGAGATTGACCGTACCGTCCCATATCTGGCGAGGGCGCCAATCATATCACTTTGGTACGACGTCTTTCAGGGCCGGCGACATGGGACGGGCTAGCGCTGCCTGTTACCGACATTTGCTGGATTCGCTGATCTCCGCCGCTGCCGCAGGCTTCCAGACGGGCGGCGGGCGGGATGCGACAGCAGCTTCTGCATTACCCGTAGCCGCCAAACGTACCGCAGCCACCAGCCGCCGCGGAGGTTTCAGGTCGAGCGGGCTCTCGGCCTGTTGCGTCGACATGACCTCCATCGTTGTTAGCAGGAACCACGCGATCGACCACCCACGCGCCCGAACACCTCTGAGGCGAGCCAGTTGGACACGTCCCCCTCCTTGCCGAAGGGCAACTCGTTGGCGCGGATGAGCCGCTCGTCGATCAACACCACCATGTCCTTGGTGGGCGCGCGGTTCGTCAGCTTGACAGCCTTCCCCTACGGACTCTACTGCCATAGAGAGCCACACCCGGAGCAAGCGCAATTCCGAAGTCCTCGCCAACTGCCCTCCTCGCCCTCCTCGCCCTGCTGCTTGGCTGCACCGCCGACCAAGGTTTGGGGGATGTCTCCGTCACGCTCAGCGAACAGGTCCCCACCGTGGCGATCGTGTCCTGGCCGGCCACCGATGGTGCCACCGATGCGTGGGTGGACTTCGGGCCAACGCAGTCCTTGGAGTGGACCTCGCCCGCGACCCTGTCGGACGGGGTCTGGACCGCGGTCCTGGTGGGTCTAAAGGCCGACAGCACGGGCTGGCTCTCTCCGGTCGAGCAGGTGGATGGCGGCGACTCGGTCTCCGCCTCGATGCAGCAGGTACAGGTCGGGCCCTTGCCCTCAGATCTGCCAGTGCTCAGCGTCTCGACAGCGAAAGACGATCACTGGGACCAGGGCTTCCTGCTGACGGCGCTGGTCGACAACCCCGCGGCGGCGATCATGGTCGATCCCGACGGCGACATCGTGTGGTGGTCCAAACAGGACGGGCTGGGTCAGATCGGCCGAACCCGCCTGAGTTTGGACGGGAAAAGCGTGTGGATGATGGGTGTCAACGCACACAATGAGGGCTCGAACCGCCTGGTGCGGGTCGGGCTGGACGGAAGCCTGCAGGAAGAGATCGACGTGGGCGATGGCCACCATGACTTCATCGAGCACGATGACGGAAGACTGGCCTGGCTGACGCATGACGAACGAGCGGTCGACGGCGGCGACGCTCTGGGAGACAGCCTGACCATCCGCCAGACGGATGGCAGCACCGACACCCTGTGGTCCATCTGGGACTGGCGCGACTACGACCCGAACGAAGGCCTGGGCACCAGCACTGGGCCGGGTGGCGGCGACGTCAACCTCTGGACTCACTGCAACAGCCTGACCTACCAAGACGGCGACTACCTGATCGGCTCGCTGGGCCTGAGCGCCATCATGGACATCGACGCGACCACGGGCCAGCCCCAGTGGACCTTCGGCTCATCGACCAGCGACTTCGTGGACAACAGCGGAAGCACGGATCTACTCTCGCGACAGCACCAGTTCCAGCTCCTCGACAACACCCTGCTGGTCTTCGAGAACGGCACCCGCGAACGCGGCGCTTCGCGCGCCGTCGAGTTCTCCTTTGACCCCACGGACCCCCAGGTCGAGGAAGTCTGGACGTACAACCCGAACCCCGATGTCTACGCCTTGAGCCTGGGCAACCCCATTCGGATGGACAACGGCCACACCCTGGTGAACTTCGCGCTCGGTGGGCAGATGGACGAAGTCGACACGGACGGGCAGGTGTTGTGGCGCCTGTCCTCACCGCTGGGGGCGACCTTTGGCTACGCCGAGCTGATCGCATCGCTCTACCCGGACTGACCTCTTCCATGTGGCCCCCGCTCCTCATGATTCTGGCTGGATGCCAAGCACAAGCTCCGGCCGGACTGTCGATCGGGCAGAGCCCGACGATACCGACCGTGACCCTGGTGAGCTGGGACGCGGACCCCAACGCGACTTCGGGCAGTGTCGAGTTTGGTCCGGCGGGACAGCATCGCTGGACCAGCGTGGCGCGGCTTGACGGGAATCGCTTCAAGGCGACCCTGGTGGGTCTGCCCGCGGACACCGCGGGGACGCTGGTCGCGGTCGAGACGGTCTCAGGCCGGCGCCACGCCTCACCGCCCCAGGACTACCTCACCGGCAGCCTCAGCTCTGATCTTCCGACCCTCACCCTGACTCAGAACAAAGACGGGCACTGGTCCGATGGCTTTCTGCTCACCACGAGCATCATCAACCCAGCCGCGACCATCATCCTGAACCCCGATGGGCAGATCGTGTGGTGGTACGCCGACGCGATGGCCAGCAATATCGGGCGGGCGCGCCTGGCAGCGGACGGGCAGAGCATCTGGATGATGGACATCAACGCCTTCAACCTGGCAGAGAACAGCATCCTGCGCGTCGATCTGGATGGCACCGAGCTGGAGCGCGTGCCGAGCGGCGCCAGCCACCACGACTTCGTCGCCAGAGACGACGGCTCGCTGGCCTGGCTGGCACACGCCTCGCGGACGGTCGATGGCCAGGTCGACCTGGGCGACGACCTGGTCGTGCGCGATCCTGTGGGTGACACGCAGACCCTGTGGTCGGTCTGGACCGCGGGTCGAGACGGCGGGGACTCAGGCGGGAACTCGTCGGGCAGCGGCCGCGCGCCGGGAGACGTCGCCGATGACACCGCACCGGCTATCTCCTGGACCCACTGCAACGCGCTGCGCTGGCAAGATGGCACCTTCCTGGTGGGCTCTCTGGGCCTGGCCGCCATCTTCGCCGTCGATGGCGACAGCGGGGACACCCTGTGGACCTTCGGGTCGCCCCAGGGCGACTTCGTCGATGCCCAAGGCGACTCGGACCTGCTGGACCAGAAACACCAGTTCCAGCTTTTCGACGACCACTTGCTGGTCTTCGAGAACGGTCCCATCGCCCAGGCAAGCTCGCACCTTATCGAGTTCCAACTCGACTTCGATCAGGGCACGGCCGACCAGGTCTGGTCCTACAGCCCCGACCCGACGGTCTACACCTTCAGCCTGGGCAACCCGATCCGCCTGGATGACGGCACGACCATCGCCAACTTCGCCACGGCCGGCCAGATTGACCAGGTGAGCGCCTCGGGCGACCTGCTCTGGCGCCTGTCTGCTTCGCTGGGTGGGGCGCTGGGCTACGCCGAATGGTTCTCCGAGATCGGCGCGCAGGCGGACACTGGCGAGTGGTGAGGCGCTCAGGGCAGCACCGACCGTTCCCTTCGCCGGACCAGAGCGAGGCAGACGAGCAGGCCCAGCAGCCCTCGCGAGAGGGTCGACATCCCGGGACCAGCCATGCAGCCGCAGGCCCCGCGCGGGAGTTGGCCCGACCGTGCTCCCTGGGCCACGCCATCCGCGGCAGAGGCGGTCTTTTGGGGCGTCGGCGGAGTGGGTGGGTGATCGATCATCGCAATGTTGGCGCGGTCCAGCTTGGTCAGTTGGCCGTTGTTGTAGTGATCATCGGGCTGATACCACTCGAACTGCTCAAAGACTGCGGCGTGATCGGCGCTGGGCGTCCGGCGCCCCCGCCGGGCCCGAATCGCATCGGAGACCAGGCGGCGGTCCGCCGAATTGAGGGCGCGCGACTGTTGGGCGCTGACCGGGCGGTCCAGCCGCAGGATGATGTGGAGGGCCAAAGCTCGGGTGAGGCGATGCGCGACATTCGCGTCGGCCCCCGCGGCAGCCGGGTCCGTGGCAGACGCGGCTTGGAGCAGCATCGCCGCGGCTTCATCGCTGCCCGCCAGGCACAGGTAGGCGTCTCGGTTCGCACCCTGGGTCAGGGTCTCCAGCCACTGCTGAGGCGTGCCCTGGCAGGCTGGCGACGCAATCTGAGCTTGAGCAGACCACACCAGGATGAGCCAGAAGAACAAGCTCATGCCTTGGCAAGCGCGTCGGCCCAGCGGCTGAGGAAGGTGGCACGGGTGTCAGGGTCCATGGCCGGCTCGAAGCAGCGGTCCTGTGCCCAGGCCGCCGAGATGGCGTCGGGGTGCTCCCAGAAGCCCACGCCCAGGCCCGCCAGGAAAGCGGACCCCAAGGCGGTGGTCTCCAAGACGGTCGGGCGTACACAGGACACGCCCAGGATGTCGGCCTGGAAGCCCATGAGCAGGTCGTTGTCGGCCGCTCCCCCGTCCACCTTGAGTTCGGCCAGGGGCTGGCCAGCGTCCTGTTCCATGGCCCGCAGGATGTCGCCCACTTGGAGCGCCACGCCTTCTAGTACGGCCCGCGCGATGTGGGCCCGCGTCGTGCCGCGAGTGATCCCGGTGAACAGGCCGCGCGCTTCGGGGCGCCAGTGGGGCGCGCCCAGGCCGGCCAGGGCGGGGACGAACATGACGCCGCCGCTGTCCGGCACGCTGGCCGCCAGGCCCTCGACCTCGCTGGCCGAGCTGATGATGCCCAGGCCGTCGCGCAACCACTGGACCGCCGCCCCGGCGATGAAGGCGCTGCCCTCCAACGCATAGGTGAGCTGACCCCCCAGTCTCCAAGCCACGGTCGTCAGCAAGCCGTTGGCGCTCGGCCGCGCCGTGGAGCCCGTGTTCATCAGGACAAAGGCCCCCGTGCCATAGGTACACTTGGCGCTGCCCGGCGCAAAGCAGGCCTGGCCGAAGAGGGCCGCCTGCTGGTCACCCGCCATGCCTGCGACTGGGACCCCATCGGGCAGAAAGGACAGCCCGCGCGTCGTACCCAGGACTTCCGCGTTGTCGCAGATCCGTGGCAGGCAGGCGGCCGGCACACCGAGCAGATCCAGCAACTCGTCGCTCCACTCCGCACGATGAATGTCGAAGAGCAGGGTCCGGCTGGCGTTGCTGGGATCGGTGGCGTGTACCCCGCAGAGCTTCCACGCCAACCACGTGTCGATCGTGCCAAAGCAGAGCTCGCCGCCCGCCGCCGCGGCGCGAGCCCCAGTCACGTGGTCGAGCATCCACGCGGCCTTGGTTCCCGAGAAGTAGGGGTCGAGGACCAGACCGGTCAGCGCGCGGACCCGGTCTTCATGCCCCTCGGCCCGCAGGCTGGCGCACCGGTCGGCCGTGCGGCGATCCTGCCAGACCAGCGCGCGATGGATCGGCTGGCCGGTCTTGCGGTCCCAAAACAGGCAGGTCTCGCGCTGGTTGGTGATGCCGATGGCGCGGACCTGCACGTCCCCCGCCTTGGCCAGGGCACCCCGGACCGCCTGCTGGACGCTGACCCAGATGTCAGCCGTGTCGTGCTCGACCAGGCCGGGACGAGGGTAGTAGTTCTTGAACTCGACGTTGTGGGTGGCGACGACGTGGACATCGTGGTCCAACAACAGGGCCGTCGTGCCCGTGGTGCCCTGGTCGATGGCGAGGATGACATCCGGCATATGCACTCCGTCGGCGAGAGGTCGTGCGGACCCCCGTTCTACCACGGTCGCCGAGGGGGGATGGCCGTGCTACCGTGTCGGACCCGATGCACCCGGCGAGGCCGGTTCCCAGGGGATCCTGGCGCTCAGCCGAAGATGGAGGACGCATGCGGTTCACGTTCCTGGCTCCGGCCCTGCTGCTGACTGCCTGCGGAGGCGGCGCCGCCACCTATGTCGGTCACGACACCTACCAGTACTTCCCTCTCGACGGCGAGCGGACCTGGACCTACGCCATGGACGACGACACAGCGGACTACCTGCTGCATGTGGCCAAGGTCGCGACCTCGACCCAGGCGGGGACCGACGTGGTCACGCTGGAGTACTCCCGAGACGACACCGGTGATCTGCTGTACTCGGTCAAGTGGTCCAGCGATGCGGGCGGTGGCATCTTGATCTACAGCTACGAAGTCCAGGGCGGCGAGTCGGTGACCTTCGACACGCCCGTCCAGTTCGCCGACTACCGCATGGTGGGGGGCGACACCACGGTCACCGAGACCAATGGGATGACCTTCACCTCGACCATGGTCGGACAGGAAGACTGCTCCAACCTGTGGACTGCCGACACTTGGCAGTGTCTGCACTTCAATCTCGATGACGGCGACGGCGACGATATGTCGGGACCACCCTTCGCGGGTGATTGGTGGATTGCCGCGTCCTGGGGTACCAACCGCTTCCAGCCGACTGGCTGGCAGGCCGACTGGGTGCTGACCCAGGCATTCTTCTGTGACCCCGATGCACAGGACTGCAACGGGTGAGCCCCGCGGGCTGGCTTTTCTCGCTGCTAGCCCTAGTCCTAGCCCCAGCCCTGCTGGCATCCTGCCAGGTCGAGCAGTGGCGCAACGCCGATCTACAGCTCGAGGTTGGCGAAGCCAGCGTAGACAGCACCACCGTGGTTCG
>JAADHA010000395.1 GCA_013152105.1 Oligoflexia bacterium
CACAGAGGTCGAACGCGCCTGCCGCCCGACGACCACACCCAGCCCCGTCAGCAGCAGCATATTGGTGAGGTGCCCCGCCCACGAAGCGCCACCCGACCAGAGCTGGTCGACGTAGTAGGAGGCCACGGTCACCGGCCGCCAGTAGGGCGATGTTCGAATCTGGTCACCGGCAAGCCAGAACAGGTCCCGGCTCAGGGCATTGGGCAAGGTCGTGAGCTTGGCGACCCGATCCCCCCCCAGCAGCAAGGCGTCATCCTGGACATGGCCGTACCCAAGCGACTGTCCGTAGATCGCAAGGACCAGCACCAGGCTGCACAGCGCCAACACCGGCATCGACAGGCTGGAGTCAGCGCCACGGGGGGTCGGCTTGCGAGGTTCGGTCACGTGGACCGCAGCCTATACCCGACCTGTGGCCCACCCCAAGACGAGAACGGGCAGGCCCCGAAGGACCCGCCCGCGCACGTTGCCAGATGATCAGTAGGTGTCGTTGTTGGTGTTCATCGTGGCGTTGATGGTCTTGGTGGCCGTGTACTTGGCCTTGACGGTGTCACCATCGACGTCGCAGGTACCCGTGACGGTGAAGTCAGTCGAGTTGATCGAGTCGATCTGGTAGGAACCGCGAACCTTGCCGTCCGGGGCCCAGCCCAGGGTGTCGTAGTTGGTGCCGGTGGGCCAGGTCTGCTGCTTCTTGCTGACCGAGCCGGGCTTGTCGGGGGAGACCACGAAGGCGTCAAAGGCTGCGTCATAGGCCAGCTCGGCGGTCTTGATGCCGTCGACGTTGCCAGGAACCTCGGACCGCTTGGCGCGGTACTGCATCTCGACGAAGTTCGGGATGGCGATGGCGGCGAGGATACCGATGATGGCGACGACGATCATGAGCTCGACCAGACTGAATCCCTTCTTGCTGAACATTGCTCTCTCCGGGTGTTGTAGCGACCGGGGGGGTTGGGTGCCGCGCTCCACGGCGCCGGTCGCCTTGGTATCAAGCAAGGTGCGTGCCAATTCCTCCCAAACCCCGGGACCCGTTCCGATACACACCCTTCGTCAAATGTTTTCGCCAGATCCAAGCTTGCCGCGGACCGCCACCAACCCCCTCACAGGGCTGCTACCTGACGCACAGTGTCGTGAAAGGGGTGACGCTCTACGTCACGCTGACAATTTGTGTCACCCCCTTGCTGTCGCCCCAACGCGCAAGGCTCCCACCGCACTCAGCTATCCAAATCGTACTTGGCAAGCCGATATCGGAAGGATCTAAAGGTCATCTGAAGCAAGCGCGCGGCGTTGGTCTTGTTGCCAGCCGACTCATCCAGGGCGCGCATCAGCCAGCGGCGTTCCTCGGCCGCCAGCAGCGCATCCAGATTCAGACCCTCGGGTGGAAACTCGGTCGGCGCTGGCACCGCGAGTGCCGCCCCAATGGCGCCGCGCACCCGATCGGGCAGATCGTTCTCGCGGAGCTGAACGCCTTGGCAGAGCGCGACGGCTCGCTCGATCAGGTTCTGGAGCTCGCGCACATTTCCGGGATAGTGGTACCCCCGCAAGATGTCCATCGCCCCTGGACTGATGCTGCTCAGCTCCTTGGAATACTCCTCGGAGAAGCGCCGCACAAAGTGACGCACCAGCTCGGGAATATCGTCCGCACGCTCCCGCAGCGGAGGAAGGACGATTCGCACCACGTTGAGCCGGTAGTACAGGTCCTCTCGAAAGCTGCCATCGGCGACGGCGTCCTCGAGGGCCACATTGCTGGCTGCCACCAGTCGGACATCCACCGCGACCTCGTGGACCGAGCCCACCGGCGTGACCCGTCGCTCTTGGAGAGCGCGCAGCAGGGTCACCTGTGCGGCCAGGGGCAGGGACACGACCTCGTCCAGGAACAGCGTGCCACCATGTGCGGCCCGCATCAGGCCCTTCTTGTCGCGATTCGCGCCCGTGAACGCCCCACGCACGTACCCAAAGAGTTCGCTCTCCACCAGATTCTCGGGGATGGCCCCGCAGTTGATCGCCACAAAGGGGCCGTCCCGGCGCACGCCGCTGTAGTGCACGGCCCGCGCCACGACCTCTTTTCCGGTGCCGCTCTCGCCTTCGATCAGGCAGTTGATTCGCGTGTCCTTGATGCGGCGAATGAGGTCGTAGACCTCGGCCATGGCCCGAGAAGAGCCCACCAGGTTGCCAAAATGGTACTGGCCGCGGACCTGGCTCTTTAGACGGACATTCTCGACCTCGAGCGTCTGGCGCTCGAGGGCACGCTTCACCACCAGCAAGAGCTCGGCATTGTTGAAGGGCTTGGTCACGTAGTCGGCGGCGCCGGCCTGCATCGCGGCCACCGCTGACTCGGTCGAGCCGTAGGCGGTGACCACGATGACCTCTACGTCCCGCCCGCTCTGCGCCGCCCGCGCCTTGACCTCGCGCAGCAGCTCCAAGCCGTTGAGCCCCGACATATTCAGGTCCGTCATGATGAGGGCTGGCCAGGCTTCATTCACCTGCTCCAGTGCTTGTTCAGCACTACTGACCACATCGACTTCGAAGCCCTCACGGCTCAACAGGATCTGTAGAAACTCTCGCATCGAGAGTTCATCGTCCACGACCAGGATGCGCTCAGCCATCGACTTCGATCACCACGTCGGCGCCGTCATCCGCTCCACCGAAGGCGCCGTGGCTTCGGTCGATGTGCTGGGGGGCCAGCGGAAAGCACAACATGAAGGATGTACCCTGTCCTGGCTTGCTGTAGACCGAGACATAGCCTCCGTGGGCCCGCACGATCCGGTCCACGTTGGCCAGACCCAGCCCGGTACCGCCGCTTCGAGTCGTGAAAAAGGGGTCGAAGATCCGCCCGAGCTGTTCGGGAGGGATGCCCACACCCGTGTCGGTGATCCGCACATCGACGTGGTCAGCCCGCTGGCACACCGTGATGATGATCGAGCCGCGGTCCGGCATCGCCTGCGCTGCGTTGAGCAGCAGATTCCACACCACCTGTCGGACTCGGTCCCGATCGGCGGGGATCGGGTCCATGCCGCTCTCGATGTCCACCTCGACATCGGTCTTGCCGCTGTAGCGAGGGTCGTTTCGAAAGGATGCGACCACGTCGGAGATCACATCACCCACGGCGGTGGGGCTCACGTGCAGTCTGGGCGGGCGGGCCGTATCCAGGAATTCCTCGACGAGTTGGTCGAGGTGGTGGACCTCGCGCAGCGCGATGTCGTGCAGGGGGTCCGGGTCCTCGTCCCGCATGAGCTGGATGGATCCTGAGAGGCTGGCCAGGGGATTGCGGATCTCGTGGGCCAGACCAGCGGCCAGCTTGCCCACCGCGGCAAGGCGCTCGTCCCGCGCAACGACCGCCTCCATCTCGCGCAACCGGGTGACGTCCTGGGCCAGCACCAGCGTGCCCCCACCAATTCGCGGGTGCCGAGAACACAGCAGGTGTTGGAGCGTGTCATCGACATCGACCACGACCTCCCAGGTCGCCCCCTCACCCGGCAGGACATCTTGCAGAGGCAAGCCAACGACATCGCCCACGATGCGCTCCAAAACCGTGTTCACGGCCAGGACGCGACCATCCAGGTCCGCATCGAGGGTGCCCGCATCGAGCTCGTCCAGCAGCATGGCGCGCTCAGCTTCAAGCGCTCGCCCCTGCCGCACTTCGCGCTCGAGCATGCCCTTGACGCTGCGCGTGAGGTTGACCGAGAGCGTACCAACCAGCGCCATCGCGAAGATGTGCAAGATGATGTCCTGATAGGCCAGGCTGCGGTGCGACAGGGCAAGCCAGGGGAGCAGCCCCTCATGCCCCGCCCAAGCAACGGAGCCCAGCCCCAGGCCGTCCAAGGCGAGCACCACCGCCACAGCCCAGCTCGGCAGCAGGAAGGGGGCCGCGATGATGTTGATGAAGTAGAGCACCGACAGGGGGCTGTCGACGCCGTTGGTGAGGGCGACCAGGCCCGTCACCAGGACAGCGTCGAAGACAACCTGGAACCACCCATATCGAACCAGGTCAACCGCGTTTCGCAGTCCCGCGGCGCTGGCGCCCCAGACCACGAAAGCCAGGCCGACGATGTAGAAGGCCGACCGAGGGGCATAGGCGGCATCGGGCATCGTAAAGGCCAGGCCCGCGCTGGTCACCAACAGCAGGAAGGTGAGCGCGATCTTGCCCGCGATGTAGACGCTGACCGGGTGGCGTTCCACGCCCGTCACGCTTCGAGTGGCCACTGGATGGGTCACGGTGTCTGGGTCACGGTGTCTGGGTCACGGTGTCTGGGTCAATCAGGAGCCCGCCGATGGCAGAGGCCATGGTGAAGATCGGCAGGTACATGGCGATGACCAGACCACCGATGATGACACCCATGGTGACCATGATGGCTGGTTCCATCAGGGCGGTCACCGCATCGACAGCCGCGTCGACTTCTTCTTCGTAGAAGTCAGCGACCTTGTTGAGCATCACGTCCAAGGCGCCGGTCGCTTCGCCGACGCCGATCATCTGGCAGACCATCTCGGGAAAGACGCCCGTCTCCGAGAGCGGCTCAGAGATCGTCCGCCCTTCAGAGATGCTGTCGCGCACCCTGCTGATCGCGTTCTCGATGACCACATTGCCCGCGGTTCGCCCGCAGATATCCAGCGCTTCGAGGATCGGCACACCCGACGCGATCATGGTCCCGAGCGTCCGGCAGAAGCGCGCAACCGCCGTCTTGCGGAGCAGATCACCGAAGACCGGAAGCTTGAGCAGGATCCCGTCGATGATGAGTCGGCCGCGTTCGGTCTTGTAGGCCTGGCGAAAGCCCACGATCGTCAAGATGATACCGACGATGACGAACAGGAAATTGGCCTGAAGCCAATTGGACAGGGCGATGACAAAGAGGGTCGGGGCGGGCAGGGACGAACCCATCTCAGAGAACATCTCGTCAAAGGTCGGCACCACCTCGAGCAGCAACAGGGCCGTGACCATCGACGCCACGATGCTGACGCCGAGCGGGTAGGCCATCGCGCCCTTGATCTGCCGCCGCAGCCTTTCGGCCTTTTCAAGGTAGGCCGCCAAGCGGCTGAGGATGGTGTCCAGGATACCGCCGACTTCGCCAGCGGCGACCATGTTTCGGTACAGATCGTCGAAAGTGTTGGGATACTTCTTGAGCGCATCCGCGAAGGTGCTGCCGGACTCCACCTGTTCCTTGATGACCGACAATTCATCGCGGAAGGTCGCGTTGGGCGCCTGCTTGCTTTGGATGTCCAGGCACTGCACCAGCGGCAGACCGCTGTCGATCATCGTCGCGAACTGTCGGGTGAAGATCACCAGGTCCTTGATGCCAACCCGAGGCTTCAGGAAGTCCGGCATCTTGATGTTGATCTGCATACTGCCCAGGCCGCCCTTGGGCTTGAGCGAGGTGGGCTGGATCTGCATGGTCCGCAGACGCTTTCGAGCCGCGTCCTGATCTGGAGCCTCGATCTCGCCTTTGCGAGTCTCACCGCTCGCGGTGCGGCCCTCGTACGCGTACATCGCCATTTGTGTGCTCCACGAGGTGCTTGCGGTTGGAGACTACCTGGATAGCGGCGCGCGCTGCAAGCGTCACGCTAGACCGAAGGCGCCGCATCGACATGTAGACATCAGTCGACATCAATCGGAAGCGGTCGCACGCACGACCTCCTCCATTGATGTCATGCCCTCCTTGAGCTTTCCGAGAGCGCTCATCCGCAAGGTCTTCATGCCGCCGCGGATCGCCTCGCGCTTCAGCTCCAGGGTCGATGCACCGTTGAGGATGAACTCGCGCAATTCGTCGGTCAGAGCCATGATCTCGTACACCGCGATTCGTCCCCGAAAGCCGGTATTGGCACAGGCTCGGCAGCCCTTGGCGTGCATCACCTGGAAACCCTCGATCTCCTCGGGCGGGACGCCCATGTCCACCAGGGCCTGTTCGGGAACATCCCGAGGTTCCTTGCACTCCATGCACAGCTTGCGCACCAGGCGCTGCGCACCGATCAAGTTCACCGAGCTGGCGACCAGGAAGGGCTCGATGCCCATATTGAGCAGACGCGAGACCGAGCTGGGAGCGTCGTTGGTGTGCAGGGTCGACAGCACGAGGTGCCCGGTGAGGGCCGCCTTCACCGAGATCTCGGCGGTCTCGAAGTCTCGGATCTCGCCCACCATGATGATGTCCGGGTCCTGACGAAGAAAGGAGCGGAGCGAGCTGGCGAAATTCAGCCCGATACTGTCCTGCATCTGGACCTGGTTGATGCCGAAGAGGTTGAACTCTACCGGGTCTTCGGCCGTGCAGATATTGGTGGTCGACTTGTTGAGCTCGGACAAGGTCGAGTACAGCGTCGTGGTCTTCCCAGACCCGGTCGGTCCGGTGATCAGGATCATGCCGAAGGGCCTGTAGATTTCGGCCTTGAAGTCAGCGAGGACCTTTTCTTCGAAGCCCAGCTTGGTCATATCGAGCTGCAGATTGCTCTTGTCGAGCAGTCGGAGCACGACCTTTTCGCCCCACAGCACGGGCAGCACGCTGACGCGGAAGTCCATCTCGCGCCCGCGCCCCAGCTTCATCTTGATGCGGCCATCTTGCGGCAGGCGGCGCTCGGCGATGTCCAGGTTGGCCATGATCTTCAAACGGCTGACAATGGCGCTGCGGAGCTTGTTTGGGGGCTTCATCACTTCGTAGAGCACGCCGTCGATGCGGTAGCGGATCCGCATCGACTTTTCATAGGGCTCCACGTGGATATCACTGGCGTTCTTGCGGATGGCGTCGAGCAAGATGAGGTTGACCAGCTTGACGACCGGGGCTTCGCCGGCGGACTTCTCCAGATCGACGACGTCGATGTCTTCTTCGACATCTTCTTCGAATTCCAGGTCAGCGTCGACGTCCTGTTCGAAGTCGAGCATGACCTCGTCAAAGCTGACGTTGCTGGTGTAGTATCTTTCGACCGCGTCCGCGATCGCCTGTTCGCTGGCGACCACGACTTCGACATTGAACTTGGTGACGAACTTGACGTCATCGACCGCGTAGATGTTGGAGGGGTCTGCCATCGCGATGATGAGCGTGTTGCCGGTCCGGTTGATCGGCACGACCTGGTGGCGAGTGACCACTTCCTTGGGGATCAGCTTGAGCACTTCCTGGTCGATATCGAACTCGGCCAGGTTGATGCTGGGCACGCCATATTGCTTGCTGAGGAAGGACGTCAGCTCGCTTTCCTCGATGTAGCCCAGCCGCGTGAGTTCGTGCCCCAGGCGTGAGCCCGTGCTGCGCTGCGCATCCATGGCCCGCTTGAGCTGTAGCGAGCTGATCACTCGCTCTTTGACGAGCAGTTCGCCTAGACGTGCCGCACTGCGGTCATTGCCCTTGGCCATCGATCCTCCGTGGTGTTGCGCAGGGACACCGCCCCAGGTCTCACAGGTCGCGGTGGGCGACCGACCGCAGTTATCCTACAGCACGCGACGATGGGGACGCAGGTCCGATGTCCAAGCACCCCCTCTGCGTGCGCCCAGGCCGAGACCGTCTTCAGCCGATGCTCAGCAGCGCCTGGGCCCACTCACTGGCGCTGGCGCCATCACCGACCGAGAGCAGCGACCGGGCAGGGCCAAGGTCCAGGTCCAGGCCAACCGGGGCCGCTTGCCGTGGGTCCGTCCACTTTGCCAACACGGCACGGACCGTGTCCTCCCACGGCCAGCCAGGGCTTGCGCTGGGAATGTCGCGATGCTCGGGCCAGGAACCTCCCCGAGTCGTGTAGAGCCGCAGATCCACCCCCAAGCGCACCTGGAGCTGGTCCAAGGAAGCGTCCGCCAGGTCACCCGACTGGTATCGCAGCCGGTCCAGCAGCCGGTCGGGGCGGGCTCGCAGCACATCGACCAGGTCCGACGCAGCCGGCAGCGACGTGCCCGACATGGCCAGCGGAGGCCGCCACGCGCTTCGCACAGCCCGCAGCTCAGCCAGGGTCAAGCCCGCAAAGAGGGGACCCAGGACATCGACCAGATGCTCGACCAGCTTGACGGTCCGCCCCCAAGAGTGGCGCACGGTCACCCGCTGTGCCACGGCAGCCGCCGCGTCTCGAACCCGCTGCCCCGCGTCGGGGTCGAAGAAGGCGCCAGGGCTCACCTGGGTGGCGACCAAGCGGCCGACGGCCTGGGGAATCCGCAGGGTCCATCCGACCGGGCCGCAGCCCACCTGGCCGGCACTGCGCAGATGAAGGCCGATTGTGGGCGCAGCCACATCGATCTCGATGCCCTGTATCTGGTCCCAACGCAGCGGCCTGTCCGCGGCCTTCACGTGCCGCGCCAGGATCTCCGCGACGGCCTGGAGCGGAACCTGGGCCGAGAGAGCCACCGGGTCCGTGGCATAGGCCAGGGTGTCGGTCAACCACGCGCGACCGAGCCCGGTGAAGGCCGCACGCAGCGGCGCGGGGCTGAGCGTCTCCAGCAGTCCCCCCCGAGCGTCGAGCACGTGCTGTGGCCCGGTCGTGCCGATGCGAGCCAGCGCGACCGCATCCAGCCCAGCGACCACCGCGGCGCCATGGGCCAGCGCGGCGCTGGCATCGCCCGCCAGCGCGGTGCGCCAGGACAGGCGAGCCGCCCCCACACAGGCCAGCGCCATCGCATGGGCCAGTTGACTTGCCGAGAGTCCCGACAAGAGCCCAGCGGTCGTGGCGGCGGCGAGCGAGGAGATGACCGTGTCGCGCCGCGGACGCCCCGATCCCAGAAGAAGGGACGCCCCCACGCGACCCGCCACTTCATTGGCTGCCACCGTCGCCCGCACGATCTCGGCGGTGCTGTGCTTGCCCGCAAAGGCCCACGCCACGGGGACCGCCGCGGCCCCCAAGTGCCCTCCCAGCAGCCAGTCATCATACTGCAAAAAAACTGCCAGGGCCGCGTGTACACGCGCCGCGTCACGGCGGCTGGCGCGTCCCCCAAACGCCAGGGCCGCCGCGCCTCGACGCTGACCCAGCGAGGCCAGAGACCGCTGCAAGGGCCAAGCTGCCGTCGCTCGGATGGCCGCCCCGATCCCCAGGTGCTGGAGGCGCACGCGCTCGAGCACGCGAGGCGGAATGTCACTTGATTCAAGTTGGTCCGCCCACCGAGCAAGCCCTTGTAAGGTCGTCGTCACGCAACAGCTCCTGTCAGTAGTTGATGGCACATTGCAGACCAGCCATCCAGATCTTCCCGCCGATGGGCAGGCCGCCCTGGTCCACAGGTGCGCCCGGCCGATAGGGGGTCGTGTCTACCGGGAGCGTGCCGCGCCCCAGGGTCTGCACCTGGACATGGGCGTCCCAGGAGATCGGCCCCGCGATGAGCCCAAAGGGATCGCCATGCGCGACGCCTAGCCCACCAGCCAGGATCAGGCGATCCGCGTCGAGTACGGCGCTGTCGGTGCCCTGCGAGACCAGGGGCGTCGGCTGATATCCAGCCCCGACCCGCAGCACGCCCTGAAGCCAGCCGATCTCTCCACCCAGGTCCCACCGCGGCAAGCTGATCTCGGCCCCGCCACGCGTAGACCAGGTGTTGCGCAGCGTGACGTCGACCTCGTTGCCATCACCCACCACCGGGTCGGCCAGCGAGAGGAGCTGGCTCTGGACCTCGGTGTTCACGGTGTGGGCGATGGAGAGAGGCATCGCGGCCAGCATCGTGCGGTTCACGTCCACATAGAGCCGCAAGCGATCGGGCAAGGACCACGCGGCGCCCATGGCCCAGCGCGCCGGCACATAGTGGTCATACAAGGACAGGTTGAGGGGTACGACCAGGGTCACACCGACCGGATCGAGCGAACCGACGTCCTCTATATTGAAGTTGGCCTGCAGGTCCACACCGACATCCACCGGAAGACCGCTGGCCCCCCGATAGGTCGTCCCAATCGCCAGCCCGTCCAAAGCCGGCAAGAGCTTGCCCACATCCCAATAGACCGCCGCCACAGGCGCCAGGCCGGGGACGATGTCCAGCGTCATCGCATGGGGATCCAGCGTCAGGTCGCCGATCAAGGCGCTGAGATCCTGGCCGTCCTTGCCCGCGCCCGTCAGGGTGACATCGAGGGTCGCGTCAAAGGTCAGCCGCGTTCGCGCGATGACCTCCACGGACAGACCAACGCTGAGCCCTGGGAGCTGTTCCCAACCGAAGCCCAAGGCCATATCGAAGCGCTGGGCCTGATTGTCGAGGAAGGCATAGTTCGGCAGAGAAGGTTCAAAGGTCTGCACCCGCAGGACGCGTTGAACCGGAATCGTCGCGTTCAAGGCGATCCCGAAGCGGCTGCCGATCGGTCGCCCCAGGGCCAGCCAGATCGCGTCCGCGGGATCCGGCTGCACATTGACCTGCAGCGGGCTGTCGGCGTCGGTCACCAGGCCGTCGCGGTTCGTGTCCCACCAGACATCGGGAACCTGATCGAAGCGCCCTCGCACCAACTGGGCGCCCAGCACGGCCTGTGCCCCGGGCATATCAGCGAGCCCCGCCGGGTTCCGAAACACGCCCTGTGCCCCGTCCACCAGCGCCACGCCGCCCCCCCCTCGGCCGATGGCGGGAGAGCCGAATCCGATCAGATCAACAGGGCCGGCGAGCGCCGCGCCCACCCACAGCAGAAGGGTCCACACGGCAACAGGGCCTCAGGCGTAGCCGATCTCAGGCACCGGCGTGAGCGACACCTGGCGCATGACCTCGATGATGTTCATGGCGCTGTCCTTGGGCAGGGCTTCCCGCAAGCAGGCCGCCCGACCGGCCATATAGGCCGTGGCGATCCCGCTGCCCTTGAAGGCTCCACGTTCACCAGCGGTGTACTCATAGCCATATGTCAAGAACTTGGCCGTCAGGTTGCCCCACTGCTTCCGCGGGAAGCGGTGTGGCGCGAAGTAGTAGAATTTCTCGATCGGGCAGTCAGGATGGGTCGCCACGCCGACCGTCTCGGGGAGGTCGGCCGGGTAGGCTCGATCGCCCTTTGGGTGCGCCGCCGCCAGCACGATCGCGTCGTTCTCCACCGCCAGCGCACAGCAGTCGCGCAACAACAGGGCCTTTCCCATATTGGGCGTACCAAGCGACAGACTGATAACGGAAGCACCAGCCCTGAAGGCGGTCTCGATCCCCGCCGCCATCAGGTCTGCGCTGGTCCGCAGGCGCGCGTCCATGATCTTCACGCCGACCAGCTTCGCTTCAGGAGCCAGCACGGCGACCGCGGCGGCCATGTTGGTGCCATGCCCGTTTTCGTCTGAATAGTCACCACCCAGCAGCGCGTGGCCGGTGGCACCAAGCTGGATATGCCAGCCCTCGACCGTGTGTCCTTTCAGCCGCGGATCGGCCGAGTTGATGCCGCTGTCGATCACCGCAACCGTGATTCCCTTTCCGGTGTACTCGCACCCGCGATACCGCATTCGCACGTCCGCCTGGTTGGCTGTTTGCGGCGATTGGGTCCGCTCCGAACCACTTCGCCTGCAGTCCGGGAACCATATGGTTTGCGCACCGCCAGAGCAAGGCGATGAGGCTATGGTTCCACGCGATGTCCACAGGCTGATGCCTCCAGACCACCTGCATTCCACCACGCTCTCCGGTGCGCCGCTGAGTTTGCGTCCTGCCCCCACCCCCGCGCATCATCACGCTGCGCCTGGCTCCCATTCCGCCGTACGGCGGGTGGAGGCATTGGGCCGCGCCCTGGCCAGCCACGGGGCACCGGTCTTCTTCCAGCCGACCACCGCGCACCGCTACGCCGCGGGTCCGGCCACGATGCTGTGCTTGCTCGGCGCGCTGGCGGCCTCCGGCGGGTTGCTGGCGCCACTGCCGGGCATCGTTGTCCTGCTGGGCCTCCTGTTGGCTGCCCTCAAAGATGTCGACGGCGGCCAGAGCTGGCTGAGACGCCTGCTGCCCCGCCGGCCCGGATGGACCGCTGAGATCGAGCTGCAAGGCGGCGCGCCCGACCAGCCCACGCTGATCCTCTGGGCCCCAGTCGCCGGTCAAGCCTATGGCCGTCTCCCCGCCGGGAGACTGGCCCGGGCCCTGATCGCCGTGCCCGCCGGGCTGGGCACCCTGGCCGGCGTGGGGCTGGCGCTGTCCTCCCGGCTCGCTCCCGGCCTGGGGAGTGGACTCGCGCTGGGCTCGGCCGCCGGGCTGGTCGTCTGCGCCGTGGTCGCGGCGGTGCTGTTGCGTCCCTCCAAGCGCCTCGGGCCAGACGCC